>NZ_JBEAHW010000022.1:0-98569 GCF_040062085.1 Klebsiella sp. JN_Kp122 | reverse complement strand
AGGCACCGGATTCTGATTCCGGCATTCCGAGGTTCGAATCCTCGTACCCCAGCCAAATTCAAAAGACGTTCCTCTGTGAACGCAGCCTGTTGGGGTATCGCCAAGCGGTAAGGCACCGGATTCTGATTCCGGCATTCCGAGGTTCGAATCCTCGTACCCCAGCCACTTATTAACAAAAAAGCTCACTTCGGTGAGCTTTTTTGCTTTCTGCGGATAGTCATCTTGCCGATGCAGGTACTGCAAAACTTTAGTCTGCAGCCCCCATCGGCAAATGCCCCTTTACAACCCTAATGCATATTTCAATGCCTGGCGCTTTAATACACCGGCACGTTCGGCAGCCATCAGGCCAATATTACGCAACACGCGCACCGGCGCTAAATCGTTGCTGAAGCCGGCATAGAACAGATCCATGCCGGATTGCATAATAAAGTTATCCGCCCGGCGCCGCGCCTGATAGCGCTTCAGCACCGGCAAGCTGGACCAGGCTTCCCCGCGCCCGCGGGCTTCCGCCAAAATATCCAGCAGCGCGTCAACGTCGCGATAGCCAAGGTTAACCCCCTGCCCCGCCAGCGGATGAATGGTATGCGCCGCATCCCCTACCAGCGCCAGCCCCGGTTGCACGTACTGCAGCGCATGTCGGCGGGTTAACGGGAAGGCGCCGGCGCTCATTGGCGTCACGCTGCCCAGACGTTTCGGGAAATGCGCGGTGATTTCCTGCTGCAGTTGGACCATCGACATCGCCTGCAGCTGGCGGATGCGCGCCGGGGTGTCGTACCACACCAGCGACGCCCAGTTATCGAATAGCGGCAGGAAGGCGCGCGGCCCGCTGGGGGTGAACTGTTGCCAGGTGCTATCACCGGGATCGTCGGCGCATTGCACGCTAATTAGCATACAGGATTGCTGATATTGCCACGCCTGTACACCGATGCCGGCCAGTTCGCGCACCTGAGAATTCGCGCCGTCTGCGCCGATCGCCAGTTGCGCCGTGCAAACGCTCTCATCGCTCAGGCGCAGCGAAACGCCCTGCGGCTCACGATGAAGCTCGCTTAACGTCACGCCAACCCGCAAGCTCACCTGCGGATGGGCTTCAAGCGCCTGCCACAGCGCCAGCTGTAGCACGCTATTTTCCACCATATAGCCAAGCTCAGGCAGCTTCAGCTCGGCGGCATTAAAGTCAACGTGCGCGCTTTCCCACTCCCAGGTTTCAAGACGACGATAAGCATGCGCGCGCATACCGCGCACCGCTTCCCAAACGCCGAGGCTTTTGAGCAAGCCGACCGACGACGCGCTGATCGCCGAAATACGCACATCTGGCGCCGCAGCGGCATCAAAGGCCGGAGGCGCGTGTTTTTCTATCACCGTCACCGAAAACCCGTGTTGCGCCAGCCCCAGCGCCAGCGCGCCGCCGACCATTCCGCCGCCAACGATGGCGATATCTGTTGCATGAATTGTCATGGCAATTATCCTTAAAGCTGATTTCCTTAAGTTTACCGGATTTTTTGCACCTTGCGGGGGATCGTGGTCGCACTGGTCAGGTGGCAACCAAAGCATTACAATGCGTACCCTGCAAACGAATTCTAATTCTTAACTTATACCCGTCTTTATAATTGAGCATGAGCAAGTCGATGACAAAAAAACTCCATATTAAAACCTGGGGCTGTCAGATGAACGAATACGATTCATCCAAGATGGCCGATCTGCTGGATGCCACCCATGGGTATCAACTCACAGAAGTGGCCGAAGAAGCGGACGTGCTGCTGCTCAACACCTGCTCAATTCGCGAGAAGGCGCAGGAAAAAGTGTTCCATCAGCTTGGCCGCTGGAAACTACTGAAAGAGAAAAAACCCGGCGTGATTATCGGCGTCGGCGGCTGCGTCGCCTCCCAGGAAGGCAAACTGATTCGCCAGCGCGCCCATTACGTTGACATTATTTTTGGCCCGCAGACGCTGCATCGCCTGCCGGAGATGATCGACGCGGTGCGCAATAACCATAAACCGGTTATCGACGTGAGCTTCCCGGAAATCGAAAAATTCGATCGCCTGCCGGAACCGCGCGCCGAGGGGCCGACCGCCTTCGTTTCCATTATGGAAGGCTGCAACAAATACTGCACTTACTGCGTGGTGCCCTATACCCGCGGTGAAGAAGTGAGCCGTCCGTGCGACGATATTCTGTTTGAAATCGCTCAACTGGCGGCGCAAGGGGTGCGTGAAGTCAACCTGCTCGGGCAGAACGTTAACGCCTGGCGCGGCGAAAACTACGATGGCACGACCGGCAACTTTGCCGATCTGCTGCGTCTGGTCGCCGCTATCGACGGCATCGACCGTATTCGCTTCACCACCAGCCACCCGATTGAGTTTACTGACGATATCATCGAGGTCTATCGCGATACCCCTGAGCTGGTGAGCTTCCTGCATTTACCGGTGCAGGCCGGTTCCGATCGCGTACTGAACCTGATGGGCCGTACCCACACCGTGCTGGAATATAAAGCGATTATCCGCAAGCTGCGCGAAGCGCGCCCGGATATTCAGATTAGCTCCGACTTTATCGTCGGTTTCCCTGGCGAAACGACGGAAGACTTCGAAAAAACCATGAAGCTGATTGCCGAGGTTAACTTTGATGTCAGCTACAGCTTTATCTTCTCTGCCCGCCCGGGCACCCCGGCGGCGGATATGGTCGACGATGTTCCTGAAGCCGATAAAAAACAGCGCCTGTATATTCTGCAGGAGCGTATTAATCAGCAGGCGATGGCATGGAGCCGCCGCATGCTCGGCACAACACAGCGTATTCTGGTAGAAGGCACGTCGCGTAAGAGCCTGATGGAGCTCTCGGGGCGCACCGAGAACAACCGCGTGGTGAACTTCGAAGGCACGCCGGATATGGTCGGTAAATTCGTCGACGTAGAAATCGTCGATGTCTACACTAACTCATTACGCGGCAAAATTGTCCGCACAGAAGATGAGATGGGACTGCGCGTCGTGGAATCGCCGGAATCGGTCATTGCGCGTACGCGAAAAGAAAACGATCTGGGCGTCGGCATCTACCAGCCGTAATCCCGGCAGGCCTGTCGCTTCCGGCAGGCCTTGCATTTCCCCTCCTCGCCCCTATATCTACAGCAATGCTTGCGCCATATTCCCGTGACGTGAATAATTTCCTTATTGGCCGGATGACGATTGTCCTCCGGCAACACACGTAATAAGAGGAACAGTTTGAACATAGAAACCCGTGAAATTACCCTGGAGCCAGCGGACAATGCCCGCCTGTTAGCACTGTGCGGCCCGTTTGACGACAACATCAAACAGCTGGAGCGTCGGTTGGGTATTGAGATCAACCGCCGCGACAATCACTTTAAACTGACCGGCCGCGCCATCTGCGTGCACGCCGCGGCCGATATTCTGACAAGCCTGTATGTCGATACCGCGCCAATGCGCGGCCAGATTCAGGATATTGAACCGGAACAAATCCATCTGGCTATTAAAGAAGCCCGGGTGCTCGAACAGAGCGCCGAGAGCGTGCCGGAATACGGCAAGGCCATCAATATCAAAACCAAACGCGGAGTCATCAAACCGCGCACGCCAAACCAGGCGCAATACATCGCCAATATCCTCGACCACGACATTACCTTTGGCGTCGGCCCGGCGGGTACCGGTAAAACCTATCTTGCTGTCGCCGCGGCGGTCGATGCCCTGGAGCGTCAGGAAATTCGCCGCATTCTGCTGACTCGTCCTGCGGTCGAAGCAGGCGAGAAGCTCGGCTTCCTGCCGGGCGACTTAAGCCAGAAGGTTGACCCGTATTTGCGCCCGCTGTACGACGCGCTGTTCGAGATGCTCGGCTTTGAGAAAGTCGAGAAGCTGATTGAGCGTAACGTCATTGAAGTCGCGCCGCTGGCCTACATGCGCGGGCGTACGCTGAATGACGCTTTTATCATTCTCGACGAAAGCCAGAACACCACCATCGAGCAGATGAAGATGTTCCTGACCCGTATCGGCTTTAATTCGAAAGCGGTTATCACCGGCGACGTTACCCAGATTGACCTGCCGCGCAATACCAAATCAGGTCTGCGTCACGCCGTTGAAGTGCTGGCGGAAGTCGATGAAATCAGCTTCAACTTCTTCCACAGCGAAGACGTGGTGCGCCACCCGGTGGTCGCCCGCATCGTCAATGCCTATGAGGCATGGGAAGAAGCCGAACAAAAACGTAAAGCAGAACTGGCCGCCGAGCGCAAACGCGAAGCCCAGGAACAGGAGCAAAAATGAGTCAGGTGATTCTCGATTTACAGCTGGCCTGCGAAGACACCAGCGGTCTACCGGACGAAGCCCTCTTTCAACGCTGGGTGGATGCCGTCATCCCGCAGTTCCAGGAAGAGTCAGAGTTAACGATTCGCCTGGTTGATGTCGCCGAAAGCCACGAGCTGAACCTGACCTATCGCGGCAAGGATAAGCCGACTAACGTCCTCTCCTTCCCCTTCGAAGCCCCGCCGGGCATTGAGATGCCGCTGCTCGGCGATCTGATTATCTGCCGCCAGGTGGTTGAACAGGAAGCCAAAGAGCAGGAAAAACCGCTGGAGGCCCACTGGGCGCACATGGTCGTGCACGGTAGCCTGCACCTGCTGGGCTATGATCATATCGAAGATGAAGAAGCGGAAGAAATGGAAGGACTCGAAACAGAGATAATGCTTGCTCTGGGCTATGAGGATCCGTACATTGCCGAGAAGATTGCTGAATAGTAACTTGCCGGATGACGGCGCAAGCGCCTTATCCGGCCTACATTCATGCGTATCCCAGGCCTGATAAGCGTAGCGCTATCAGGCAAAACATGCCGTACGACGCTGAGTTTACGCGCGACGAGCGACAATTAAATCAACACGAGAACCCATACGACGCCATGAGCGACGACAATTCACACAGTAGTGACACAGTAAACAGCAAAAAGGGATTTTTCTCCCTCTTACTCAGCCAACTTTTCCACGGTGAACCCAAAAACCGTGATGAATTATTGGCGCTGATCCGTGACTCCGGGCAGAACGAGCTTATCGATGAAGATACTCGCGACATGCTCGAAGGGGTAATGGATATCGCCGACCAGCGCGTCCGCGATATTATGATCCCGCGTTCGCAAATGATTACCCTGAAACGCAACCAGACGCTGGACGAGTGCCTCGATGTGATCATCGAATCCGCCCACTCGCGTTTCCCGGTCATTAGCGAAGATAAAGATCACATTGAAGGGATTCTGATGGCTAAGGATCTGCTGCCGTTTATGCGCAGCGACGCCGAAGCTTTCAGCATGGAAAAAGTGTTACGCCCGGCGGTTGTCGTGCCTGAAAGCAAGCGGGTTGACCGCATGCTGAAAGAGTTCCGCTCGCAACGTTATCATATGGCGATCGTCATCGACGAGTTCGGCGGCGTCTCTGGCCTGGTGACTATCGAAGATATTCTCGAACTTATCGTCGGCGAAATCGAAGACGAATACGATGAAGAGGAAGATATCGATTTCCGTCAGCTAAGCCGTCATACCTGGACGGTACGCGCGCTGGCATCGATTGAAGATTTCAATAAAGCCTACGGCACCCACTTCAGCGATGAAGAGGTCGATACCATCGGCGGACTGGTGATGCAGGCCTTTGGTCATCTCCCAGCCCGCGGCGAGTCGATTGACATTGATGGTTACCAATTCAAGGTCGCAATGGCTGACAGCAGACGTATTATTCAGGTCCATGTAAAGCTTCCTGATGATGCGCCGCAGCCGAAGCTGGAAGACTAATTTAACGGGACGATTAACCTAAATGGTATTTGCCTCTTTACTTGAACGCCAGCGCGTACGTCTGCTGCTGGCGCTGTTATTCGGAGCCAGCGGAACGCTGGCTTTTTCGCCTTACGACTTCTGGCCAGCGGCGATTGTCTCGCTGTTTGGTCTGCAGGCGCTCACTCTCAACCGTCGCCCGCTACAGAGCGCCTGGATTGGCTACTTCTGGGGGCTTGGGCTATTCGGCACTGGTATTAACTGGGTTTACGTTAGCATCGCGCAGTTCGGCGGCATGCCGGGCCCGGTTAACGTTTTCCTCGTTGCTTTGCTGGCGGCCTATTTATCGCTGTACACCGGTCTGTTCGCCGGGATCCTCGCGAGACTGTGGCCGAAAACTAACTGGATCCGTCTGGCCATCGCCGCGCCTGTCATCTGGCAAATTACCGAATTTCTCCGCGGCTGGGTGCTGACCGGTTTCCCGTGGCTGCAGTTCGGCTATAGCCAGATTGACGGTCCGCTAAAGGGCCTGGCGCCGGTGATGGGCGTTGAGGCGATAAACTTTCTATTGATGGTGGTCAGCGGCCTGCTGGCGCTGGCTATCGCGCAGCGTCACTGGAAACCGTTGCTGGTGGCGATAGTACTATTTGCCCTGCCCTTCCCGCTGCGTTATATCCAGTGGTATCAACTGCTGCCTGAGCGGGCGACGGAAGTCTCTTTGGTGCAGGGCGATATCCCGCAGGCGATGAAATGGGATGAAAACCAGCTGGTAAACACCCTGAAAACCTATCTCGATCTCACCCAGCCGCATATGGGTAAATCGCAGCTGATTATCTGGCCGGAGTCGGCGATTCCGGATCTGGAAATCAATCAGCAGCATTTCCTCAGCATGGTTGATGACCTGATGCGGGCAAAAAATAGCTCGTTGATTACCGGTATCGTCGATGCGCGCCTCAATAAACAAAACCGCTACGATACCTACAACACCATCATCACGCTGGGTAAAGATAACCCGTACAGCTACGACTCGACCAATCGCTATAACAAAAACCATCTGGTGCCGTTCGGCGAATTCGTACCGCTGGAATCGATTTTACGCCCTCTGGCGCCGTTCTTCGATTTGCCGATGTCCTCGTTCAGCCGCGGCCCTTACGTGCAGCCGCAGCTGGTAGCGCATAACCTGAAGCTTACGGCGGCAATTTGCTACGAAATCATTCTCGGCGAGCAGGTCCGCGATAATTTCCGCCCGGATACCGATTATCTGCTGACTATCTCCAACGATGCGTGGTTTGGTAAGTCAATTGGCCCATGGCAGCACTTCCAGATGGCGCGGATGCGCGCGCTGGAACTGGCGCGCCCGCTGCTACGCAGCACCAACAACGGTATCACCGCCGTTATTGGCCCGCGTGGTGAAATTCAGGACATGATCCCACAGTTTACCCGCGCGGTGTTGACCACTAAGGTCACGCCAACCACCGGCCTGACGCCGTATGCTCGTACCGGCAATTGGCCGCTGTGGGCGTTAACCGCCCTCTTTGGCTTTGCCGCGCTGGTGATGAGCCTGCGCCAGCGTCGGCGCTAATCTTTTCCGCCGGGCAGCCGCCCGGCCTGCTCCCGGCGGCATTCGTCGCCGGCGGGTCTTCCCCGCTTTACGCTCTCCAGCGCCAATCTGGCACGTCCATTGCTTAATTTCATCCCTGTAGGCGATTTTGACCGCGGTTGTACCAGGGTTGCACCGAAAGCGTTCGCACTTCGCGCCACGTTGGTGCAACAACCCATTTTTGCCCACAAATGGTGCGGTGCGCTTCGCAAAAATAAACAATAACGCATCAAAATCTTTACATTAAGCCAAACTAAATGCTAACAAGCTCATACAAATACTGCACTTTAAGATTGCAGACGATTCCCGAAAGCGCCGCCTTACGGCAGTGCCCACAGGAATAACAACACATACACACAATCACAATGGGTATCACTAGCGTCCCTGGCGTTAAGGATAAGGAGTTGGATATGCAATTACGTAAACTGGCCGCCGCAATGCTGGTCATGGGAGTGACCGCTGGTCTGGCGCACGCTGAAGATGCCGCCCCGGCCGCAGGTCAGAGCACGCTGGATAAAATCGCCAAAAACGGGGTGATCGTCGTCGGCCACCGCGAGTCGTCAGTACCATTCTCCTATTACGATAACCAACAAAAAGTGGTGGGTTACTCTCAGGATTACTCCAACGCTATCGTTGAAGCCATAAAGAAAAAGCTGAATAAACCCGATCTGCAGGTGAAACTGATTCCGGTCACCTCGCAGAACCGCATCCCGTTACTGCAGAACGGCACTTATGATTTCGAGTGCGGTTCCACCACCAACAACCTTGAGCGTCAGAAGCAGGCCGCCTTCTCCGATACCATTTTCGTCGTCGGCACTCGTCTGCTGGTGAAAAAAGGTGGGCCGATTAAAGACTTCCCGGATCTGAAAGACAAAGCGGTCGTCGTCACTTCCGGTACCACCTCGGAAGTGCTGCTGCATAAGCTGAACGACGAGAAGAAAATGAACATGCGCATCATCAGCGCGAAAGATCACGGCGACTCTTTCCGTACGCTGGAAAGTGGCCGCGCGGTGGCCTTTATGATGGATGATGCCCTGCTGGCCGGCGAGCGCGCAAAAGCGAAGAAACCGGATAACTGGGAAATCGTCGGTACGCCGCAGTCGAAAGAGGCCTATGGCTGCATGCTGCGTAAAGATGACGCATCGTTCAAAACACTGGTAGATGACACCGTTGCCCAGGCGCAGACCTCTGGCGAAGCGGCGAAATGGTTCGATACCTGGTTTAAGAACCCGATTCCGCCGAAAAATCTGAACCTGAACTTCGAACTGTCCGACGACATGAAGGCGCTGTTCAAATCACCCAATGACAAGGCTCTTAACTAATTAAAAAAACAGGGGCTCGATAAAGTAGCCCTCCCGATTGTTGCCTTTGCACGGACAGACTATACGGTGGCTGGTCGTTCCCCAGCCGCCGCGAATACCGAAACAAGCAGGGCAACAATCTTCGAGGGTAGCGCTGCTACCCTTTTTTTTCTGGAGTTTATTTATGTCAATAGACTGGAACTGGGGAATATTCCTGCAACCCGCCCCGTTCGGCAACACCACTTATTTAGGCTGGTTATGGAGCGGCTTTCAGGTTACCGTCGCGCTGTCGATTAGCGCCTGGATTATCGCTTTCCTCATCGGCTCGCTGTTCGGTATTCTGCGTACCGTCCCTAACCGCTGGTTAGCCGGGATCGGCACCTGCTACGTCGAACTGTTTCGTAACGTTCCACTGATTGTCCAGTTCTTTACCTGGTACCTTGTTATTCCGGAGTTTCTGCCGGAAAACATCGGCATGTGGTTTAAGTCGGAACTGGATCCAAATATTCAGTTCTTTGTCTCCTCAATGCTGTGCCTTGGGCTGTTTACCGCTGCCCGCGTCTGCGAGCAGGTCCGCGCCGCGATACAGTCCCTTCCTCGCGGGCAGAAAAATGCCGGCCTGGCGATGGGGCTGACCCTGCCGCAAACCTATCGCTACGTGCTGCTGCCGAACGCTTATCGCGTTATCGTGCCGCCGATGACCTCGGAAATGATGAACCTGGTAAAAAACTCGGCTATCGCTTCCACTATCGGTCTGGCGGATATGGCGGCGCAGGCGGGCAAGCTGCTGGATTACTCAGCCCACGCCTGGGAATCGTTTACCGCGATCACCCTCGCCTATGTATTCATCAACGCCGTAATCATGCTGGTGATGTATGTGGTTGAACGTAAAGTTCGCCTGCCGGGCAATATGGGAGGCAAATAATGTACGATTTTGACTGGAGTTCAATTGTTCCTTCCATGCCCTACCTGCTGGCAGGGTTGGTCATTACGCTGAAAATCACCGTCACGGCAATTATTATCGGTATCGTCTGGGGCACCATTCTGGCGGTGATGCGCCTGTCAAGCTTCCTGCCGTTGGCGTGGTTTGCCAAAACCTACGTTAACGTTTTCCGTTCGATTCCGCTGGTGATGGTGCTGCTGTGGTTCTATCTGATCGTTCCCGGATTCCTGCAAAACGTGCTGGGGCTTTCGCCGAAAACCGATATTCGCCTGATTTCGGCGATGGTGGCATTTTCGATGTTTGAAGCGGCCTACTATTCGGAAATTATTCGCGCCGGGATCCAGAGTATTTCCCGTGGTCAGTCGAGCGCCGCGCTGGCGCTGGGGATGACCCACTGGCAATCGATGAAGTTGGTGATTCTGCCGCAGGCCTTCCGCGCGATGGTCCCGCTGCTGTTAACCCAGGGTATCGTCCTGTTCCAGGATACCTCGCTGGTGTACGTCCTGAGCCTGGCCGATTTCTTCCGTACCGCCTCCACCATTGGCGAACGTGACGGAACCCAGGTGGAAATGATCCTGTTCGCAGGCGCCGTTTATTTTGTATTTAGTCTCAGCGCATCGCTGTTGGTCAGCTGGTTGAAGAAAAGGACTGTGTAATGATTACCCTGAAAAATATTTCAAAATGGTATGGTCACTTTCAGGTGCTGACCGATTGCTCCACCGAAGTGAAAAAAGGCGAAGTGGTGGTGGTTTGCGGGCCGTCAGGCTCCGGTAAATCGACGCTGATTAAAACCGTTAATGGCCTTGAGCCGGTGCAGCAAGGCGAAATTATCGTTGATGGCACTCAGGTTAACGATAAGAAAACCAATCTTGCTAAACTGCGTTCCCGCGTCGGTATGGTATTCCAGCACTTTGAACTGTTCCCGCACCTGTCGATCATCGACAACCTGACGCTGGCGCAAATTAAGGTTCTCAATCGCGATAAAGAATCTTCGCGTAAAAAGGGGCTTAAGCTGCTGGAGCGCGTGGGTCTGGCGGCGCATGCGGAAAAATATCCGGCGCAGCTCTCCGGCGGCCAGCAGCAGCGTGTCGCGATCGCGCGCGCGCTGTGCATGGATCCGATCGCGATGCTGTTCGATGAGCCAACTTCAGCGCTAGACCCGGAGATGATCAACGAAGTACTGGACGTGATGGTCGAGCTGGCTAACGAAGGTATGACCATGATGGTGGTGACGCACGAAATGGGCTTTGCCCGTAAAGTGGCTAACCGGGTCATCTTTATGGATGAAGGTAAAATTGTCGAAGATGTCGATAAAGAAGCCTTCTTCGCCAACCCGCAATCAGAACGCGCGAAAGATTTCCTTGCCAAAATCCTGCACTAAAATCCCAGCGCGCACGTCATGTGCGCGCCTTTTCTCCCTCGATAATATGTGCCATATATTAGTGGTTTATTTTAATTGTTTTATTATTAAACCAGTGAATAATTTAACACTCCCCCCTAACAAATCACATTCTAAATTAATTTAATTCATACAAAATTCAGTTTTCTTCGCATGGCTAAGCGTTACCGCCACCGCTAACATACCCCCCTTAAGAACAAGCCCTGGGAATATTTCCCAACACAAAACTTTCTGATAATAAAAAATAATATTTTTATGGATGACCCTATACCCTGAATAAGGCCGTGTTTTAAGCAAGCTTAGCAATACAGCATGCAAATTTAATGAAACAAATGGAACTTGCTTCATGTTTAATAAAAAAAATCTGATTCACACCCTGCTGATTGTGTTTTTGTGTCAGCAGCAGGTTTTCGCCAGTACGATAGTCTCCACCACGACTAACCAAAACGAGCAGGATAAAGCCCGTCAGGCGGCGCTGACACCACAGCAGCAGGCCGCCCAGGCTTCACTAATTAATACCGACCGACAAACGCTCACGTTTCCAAAGGAAGAAAACTGCAGGTTCATCAATAATATTCATATCGATTCTGCCGAGCCGAAGCTCACGCATCAGCTTCTTGACAACCTTACAGCTCAGGCTCTGCATCGTTGTCTGGGGATTAACGGTATTCAGCACCTCACCATGGCATTACAAAATGAGTTAATTGCCCGTGGTTACATCACTTCATTAATGACCATCCCGGAACAGTCATTGGCGCAGGGCACATTAAAGCTCGAACTCGCTTATGGCAAAATCGGTGATATTTTCTGGTCAACGACAAGCGAGCAAACCACCAGCATCTGGAACAATATCCCCACCGGCAAGGGAGATATCCTGCGGCTCTCCGACCTCGAACAGGGAATGGAAAACCTGCGCCGCCTGCCAGGAAGTTCGGCGAATATGCAAATTTTGCCCGGTCAACAGGAGGCAGAAAGCAATCTGCAGCTAACGCGTCGGCTGGATAAAAAATGGCAGGTGGCAGCCTGGATGGATGATGCTGGCAGCCGCGCCAGCGGTCGCTATCAGGCCGGAGGTGCGCTCTATCTTTATGATATCACCACACTCAACGACATTTTCTATGTCTCAGGAGGCGGAGATATCGAGTTTAATCAACATAATGATGGTAACCAGAATGGCAGTCTGTATTACTCGATTCCCTTCGGTTACTGGGCGTTAAGTCTTTACGGTTCACAGAGCCAATATCGCCAGTTGTTCAAGGGCAACTGGTCGCAAACGGATTATAAAAGTAAAAATCGCTACTATAGCGCGACGCTGTCACGACTGCTGTCTCACACCCGTCAGCAAAAAACGTCGCTGGATTTCCGTATCTCAAAAAGTACATCACACTACTATTTTGGCGGTGAAGAACTTAGGGTGATGCGCAAACAGAACCCAACATGGGAGTTGACGCTACGACAGCAACGCTATTTCGATAAAAAAGTCGTCGCCGCCAGCCTGGGGTTACAGCGCCGCCTCCCATGGCTAAACTCCGTCGCCACACCGGAAGAAAAAGCAGGCCAGTTCAGTAAGCGCTCACGCGTAGTACATGCCGATTTGCAGGCCTTAATGAAATTCGATTTAACCGGAGATAGATTTAGCTATGCACCGCATTTTAATGCGCAATATAGCCCGGACATTCTCTCTTCGGATAACCAATTTAATATTGGCAACCGCTGGACGGTTCGCGGATTTGATGGCGAATATACTCTCTCTGGCAATCATGGATGGTACTGGAGCAATGATTTCATCTGGGATATTGCCGGCCCGGAACAGCAATTCTATTTAGGATTAGATATTGGTCGTATTATCGGCAGTGAACAATATCGGCAAGGAAAAGTTATTTCAGGTGCCGTTAGCGGATTGCGCGGTGATATATTCTCAACACAATATGATTTTTTCATCGGCACACCGCTAAGTAAACCAGATAACTTTAGTAGTGACTCATTCAATATGGGTTTCTCATTGAAGTGGAAGTATTAACACAACCTATTTTTCACTATATTTAAAGGAATAAATTCATGTTTAAGTTTAAATTAACCTATGTTGCTTTAGCAGCAGCGTTAAGCTCGACGGTGGTATACGCCGATCCGTCGACTTACACCCATCTATCAGGCGCAACGGTGGTTGATATTGAAGCGCCGAATGCTGCAGGCGTTTCGCACAACCTGTATCGTGAATTTAACGTTGGCAGCAACGGTTTAATACTCAATAACAGCGACAGCGATATTAATCATGCGACTTTTGGCAATATTGCTAAAAACAACAATCTGACTAATGGCGGCGCATCGGTGATCCTGAATGAAGTCACCTCCAATAAAGCCAGTTCATTAAATGGCTTCATTGAAGTCGCCGGGCTGAAAGCTGACGTGGTAATCGCTAACCCTAACGGTATTACCTGCTCCGGCTGTAGTTTCGTTAATACCAACAAGGCAATATTAACGACAGGTCAGGTGAATTTGACCGATGAAGGCGCTATCGGCAGCTATACCATCACCAATGGCAAAATCACCATCGGTGAAAATGGCATGGATGCTTCCACCAGCTATGCCGCATTGCTGGCTGACGCCGTCGCCATCAATGGCATGGTCAACGCTGGCAATGCTACGGTTGGCGGCGGTAATTTCACCTTCGACAACAGCACTGGCGCCATGACTAGCGCAGGTAAAAGCGCTACCGTCCTGCAAATGATCAGCCCGGTATACAGCATTGATATCAGTAGCCTGGGCGGCATCAAAGCCAACAGTATCAGTATGGTCGGTAACAATTTAGGCTTTGGCGTGCGTAACAAAGGGTCAATCACCGCCAACTCGACGCTTTCTATCACCAACAATGGATTACTGACCAACGATGGCTCCATCGCCAGCAATGGTTACCTTACCAGCATCGCCGCCTCTGGAAATTTCACTAATAACGGTACGCTGACGACCAAGAATATGACCATGATTACTACCTATGGCGCTCTCAATAACGGCAGCAAGGGCACGATCAGTTCAACAAAGCAGCTGGTGCTCAATGCCAGCGGCAATATCCAGAACAGCGGAACGATTAGCGCGACGTCCAGTCTGGTAGCCGCCAGCAACGGAGCGATAACCAACAACGCTGGCGCCAAAATCACTTCCGATGCGCAGATTACCGCCACGTCGTTAGGTAATTTCACCAATGACGGGACGATCAAAGGTAAAAACACTGCGTTAAACTTTATTGGCACCAATTTTAAAAATACCGGCACTATCAGCGCGACGGGTAAAGTGGCCGTGAAATCGCTGAAGCAGGATAGCACCACCAATACCGGTGAGATTTATAACCTGGGCACTATTAGCGGTGAAAATATTGATATGCAAACCAACGGCACGCTGGCGCAAAGCACCAGTGGTCGCATGGAGGCCACCAACGCCATTACCGCGCATAGCTACTGGCTGAATAACAACGGTTATATGAAAGCCGCTGATATTACTACCGATCATGGCACGATTAGTAACACAGGTACTATCACCGCGGCCAATGTCTCTCTGACAACTTATTATGATGTTACTAATGAAGGGACGATTTACAGCACCGGCGATCTGCTGCTGGACACCCAGTTGAAAGGCAATATCTATAACTACTCATTAATTCAGGCGAACGGCACCTTAACCATGACCGCGAAAAAGGTTGTTAACAGTGGTCGCGGCTGCGGTTGGTTGAAATTTAATACCTGTGATGTCGGCACCATCAGCGCCAACAAGATGGTCCTCAACTCCTCATATAAATACGCCAGCGAGATGGGCGGTTATCAATACTTTAAGATTGCGGAAATCAATACCGTTCTGTAATGACTCAGCGATGCGCAGCGCAATGCGCATCGCTGCTTTTAGCGTTTACGGCTCAAATGGCCGACGCTGGAACTGATCGTGCCCGCACTTTGGGCACCGCGGCAATACGTCCGGGGTATACACCGCCAGGTGATAGTGGCACTTCTCGCATACCAGGTTGCCAAGACCTACCACTTCACCGCTGTGATAGACCCCGTGGTGGTTCAGATCCTGAAATACTTCGCGCCACTCAAGCTGGGTTTTATCGGTGATATCGGCAAGCTCCTGCCACAGACTCTCTTTGATCACCCGCATAAATACGCTGTCGCTGTCGTCTTCCTGACTCTCTTCATAGCTGCGGGCAAATTCTTCCAGATCGCGCTTTACCGCCGCGATTAGCGATTCAATCTCGCTCTGCGTCAAATCGCCTGCCTGGGTGATTTTCTCCCTCGCCTGCTTCACCAGCGCGTCAATGTCACGCTCTCCATTGCGCAGCCGTTCACTGAGCGAGGAGACCAGTTCCCGGTAATATTGAGCAACCTTGTTCATCATTTCGCCTCCGGTGTGATTAACTGCTTCTAATAATAGACGTTATCGGCGGTTTGCTTTGCCATCCGCGCCACAGAGTCGCGAAAAATTCTGCGTCGCTTTTGCCGATGTTAATGTGCGAAAGGCTGTTTTGACGTGGACGTTTGGGCTATGCTATGCCGATCTGAAATAACACATCCATTGGCTACATTTTGTAGCTGTATTGAAAACAGGACCACTGGCTGCCATGCAAGAGCAATACCGCCCGGAAGAGATAGAATCGAAAGTCCAGCTTCACTGGGACGAAAATCGTACATTTGAAGTAACTGAAGACGAGAGCAAAGAGAAGTATTACTGCCTGTCGATGCTTCCTTATCCTTCTGGTCGACTACACATGGGTCACGTGCGTAACTACACCATCGGCGACGTCATCGCGCGCTATCAGCGCATGCTAGGCAAAAACGTCCTGCAGCCGATCGGTTGGGATGCGTTTGGTCTGCCTGCGGAAGGCGCGGCGGTGAAAAACAATACCGCCCCAGCCCCGTGGACCTATGACAACATCGCATACATGAAAAACCAGCTTAAAAAGCTGGGCTTCGGCTATGACTGGAGCCGTGAAATTGCGACCTGCACCCCGGAATACTACCGCTGGGAGCAAAAATTCTTCACCGAGCTGTATAAAAAAGGCCTGGTGTACAAAAAAACCTCAGCGGTCAACTGGTGTCCGAACGATCAGACCGTGCTGGCTAACGAACAGGTTATCGACGGCTGCTGCTGGCGCTGCGACACCAAAGTTGAGCGCAAAGAGATCCCGCAGTGGTTTATTAAAATCACCGCCTACGCCGACGAACTGCTCAACGATCTGGACAACCTGGATCACTGGCCTGACACCGTTAAGACCATGCAGCGCAACTGGATCGGCCGCTCTGAAGGGGTAGAAATCTCCTTTGACGTCAACGACTACGCCGATAAGCTGACCGTCTACACCACCCGCCCGGATACCTTCATGGGCTGCACCTACCTTGCCGTCGCAGCGGGTCACCCGCTGGCGCAACAGGCTGCGGCTAACAATCCGGCGCTGGCCGCCTTTATCGACGAATGCCGTAATACCAAAGTTGCCGAAGCCGATATGGCGACGATGGAGAAAAAAGGCGTCGACACCGGCTTTAAAGCTATTCACCCGCTGACCGGCGAAGCCATCCCGGTATGGGCGGCTAACTTCGTACTGATGGAGTACGGCACCGGCGCGGTGATGGCCGTTCCAGGTCACGACCAGCGCGACTACGAGTTTGCCAGCAAATACGGCCTGAACATCAAGCCAGTTATTCTCGCCGCTGACGGTTCCGAGCCGGATCTCTCCGAGCAGGCCCTGACCGAGAAAGGCGTGCTGTTCAACTCCGGCGAATTTAGCGGTCTGGATTACGAAGCAGGCTTCAACGCCATTGCCGATAAACTGGCCGCGATGGGCGTTGGCGAGCGCAAAGTTAACTACCGCCTGCGCGATTGGGGAGTTTCCCGCCAGCGTTACTGGGGCGCGCCAATTCCGATGGTGACCCTGGAAGACGGTACCGTGATGCCGACGCCGGAAGACCAACTGCCGGTTATCCTGCCGGAAGACGTCGTCATGGACGGCATCACCAGCCCGATCAAAGCCGATCCTGAGTGGGCGAAAACCACCGTTAACGGCATGCCGGCGCTGCGTGAAACCGACACCTTCGACACCTTTATGGAGTCCTCCTGGTACTACGCGCGCTACACCTGCCCGCAGTACGATAAAGGTATGCTGGACCCGAATGCCGCGAACTACTGGCTGCCGGTGGATATCTACATCGGTGGCATCGAACACGCCATCATGCACCTGCTCTATTTCCGCTTCTTCCACAAGCTGATGCGCGATGCCGGTATGGTGAACTCCGATGAGCCAGCTAAACAGCTGCTGTGCCAGGGTATGGTACTGGCCGACGCGTTCTACTACGTCGGCGAAAACGGCGAGCGTAACTGGGTATCACCGATTGACGCCACCGTTGAGCGTGATGAAAAAGGCCGTATCGTTAAAGCCTTCGACCCACAGGGCCGCGAGCTGGTGTATACCGGCATGAGCAAAATGTCCAAGTCGAAGAACAACGGTATCGACCCGCAGGTTATGGTTGAGCGCTACGGCGCGGATACCGTACGTCTGTTCATGATGTTCGCCTCCCCAGCAGAAATGACCCTTGAGTGGCAGGAATCTGGCGTAGAAGGCGCAAACCGCTTCCTGAAACGCGTCTGGAAACTGGTTTACGAGCATACCTCTCAGGGCCCGGCTGTCGCCCTGGATGTGGCAAGCCTCAGCGAAGATCAGCAAGCGCTGCGTCGCGACGTGCATAAAACGATTGCCAAAGTGACCGACGATATCGGCCGTCGTCAGACCTTCAATACCGCCATTGCCGCGGTAATGGAGCTGATGAACAAACTGGCGAAAGCGCCGCAGGAAGGCGAACAGGATCGCGCGCTGATGCGTGAAGCGCTGCTGGCAGTGGTGCGTATGCTCAACCCGTTCACCCCGCATGCCTGCTTCACCCTGTGGCGAGAACTGGGCGGCGAAGGCGATATCGACAACGCGCCGTGGCCGGTAGCAGACGAAAGTGCAATGGTTGAAAACACGACTCTGGTCGTCGTCCAGGTAAACGGTAAAGTTCGTGGTAAAATTACCGTTGCGGTAGACGCAACCGAAGAGCAGGTTCGTGAACGTGCAGGCCAGGAACATCTGGTCGCAAAATATCTTGAAGGCGTGACCGTACGTAAAGTGATTTACGTTCCGGGCAAACTGCTCAATCTGGTCGTTGGCTAAGCGCGGGAGGAAGCGTGCGATATCTGGCAACAATGCTGTTATCTCTGGCGGTGTTAATCACCGCTGGTTGCGGCTGGCATCTGCGTAGCACTACGCAGGTCCCAACCACAATGAAAACTATGATTTTCCAGTCAAGCGATCCGAATGGTCCGTTAAGCCGTGCGGTACGGAATCAGCTACGTCTGAATGGCGTAGAACTGATCGATGCCGATACGCTACGTAAGGACGTTCCGTCCCTGCGTCTGGGTAACTCATCCATTCAGAAAGATACGGCATCCATTTTCCAGGATGGTCGTACCGCTGAATACCAGATGGTACTGACCGTTAACGCCACCGTATTGATCCCGGGTCATGATCTTTACCCAATCAATACCAAGGTTTATCGCTCGTTCTTCGATAACCCGCAGGCGGCGCTGGCGAAAGATGCCGAGCAGGACATCATTATTCGCGAAATGTACGACAAGGCCGCGGAACAGCTGATCCGTAAACTGCCAAGTGTGCATGTTGCGGATGTCGAAGCCACTAAAGAGGCTGAGCAGCCGGTGTCTGGTACCCCGGCCACCTCGACCTCTGGCAACCGCGTCTCCACTACGCTGGGTAACTGATGATTCGGTTGTACCCGGAACAACTCCGCGCGCAGCTCACTGAAGGGCTGCGCGCGGCGTATTTATTGCTTGGTAGCGACCCATTGCTGTTACAGGAAAGCCAGGATGGGATCCGCGAAGCCGCGGCCGCCCAGGGCTTTACCGAACATCACACCGCGACCATCGATGCCAGCACCGACTGGCCCGCCCTTTTTTCCTTAAGTCAGGCGCTGAGCCTCTTTTCCAGCCGCCAGACGCTTCTGCTTATCCTGCCGGAAAACGGCCCGAATACGGCGATCAACGAACAGCTGTCCACGCTGGTCGGTATGCTGCATGAAGATCTGCTGCTGATTGTCCGCGGCAACAAGCTTACCAAGGCGCAGGAAAACGCGGCGTGGATAACAACGCTTGCCAGCCGCGCCGTGCAGGTGAGCTGCCAGACGCCGGAATACGCGCAGTTGCCTCGCTGGCTGGCCGCCCGCGCTAAACAGAATCAGTTGCAGTTAGATGAGGCCGCCAGCCAACTGCTGTGCTACTGCTATGAAGGCAACCTGCTGGCGCTGGCGCAGGCGCTGGAGCGCCTCTCTTTGCTGTGGCCTGACGGTAAACTGACGCTGCCGCGCGTTGAACAGGCGGTGAATGACGCCGCCCACTTTACGCCGTATCACTGGGTCGATGCCCTGCTGGCCGGTAAAAGCAAACGCGTACTGCACGTCCTGCAACAACTGCGCCTTGAAGGTTGCGAACCCGCTATTTTGCTGCGCACGCTGCAGCGCGAACTGCTGCTGCTGGTCACTCTGAAGCGCCAGTCGGCACATACGCCGCTGCGCACGCTGTTTGATAAACACCGAGTCTGGCAGAACCGACGTCAGCTGGTCGGCGACGCGCTCACGCGCCTCAGCGCCGAACAGTTACGCCAGGCCGTTACGTTATTAACCCGCGCCGAGCTCACCTTCAAACAGGACTACGGCCAGTCAATATGGCCCGAGCTGGAAAGCCTTTCGTTACTGCTCTGCCATAAAGCGCTGGCGGACGTTTTTATTGATGGTTGATATGACTCAGTTGCAGGCAATGTACGGCGGCACCTTCGATCCGGTGCATTATGGTCACCTTAAGCCGGTAGAGATTCTGGCAAACCAAATTGGTCTTAGCCGGGTCATTATCGTGCCCAATAACGTGCCGCCGCATCGCCCGCAGCCGGAAGCCACCAGCGCCCAGCGGGTGCATATGCTGGAGCTGGCAATTGCCGATAAACCCCTATTCGTTCTCGACGAACGCGAGCTACAGCGCGATACGCCGTCCTGGACTGCGCAAACGCTACAGGAGTGGCGGCAAGAACAAGGCCCGGAACAGCCCCTGGCGTTTATCATCGGCCAGGACTCGCTGCTGACCTTCCCCACCTGGCATAACTACGCCACGATCCTCGATAACGCGCATCTGATCGTCTGCCGCCGTCCGGGATATCCGCTGGCGATGAAGCGCGAAGAAGATCAGCAATGGCTCGATAAACATCTCACCCACGACGTCGAGTTGTTACATACCCGTCCCGCCGGGGTTATCTATCTGGCGGAAACCCCATGGTTCGATATTTCCGCCACGCTGATTCGTCAGCGTCTACAGCAAGGTGTCTCCTGCGCCGATATGCTGCCGGCCGCCGTTCTGGACTATATTCACCAGCAGAAGCTCTATTGCTGAGAACCGGCTGCGAGGATATCGTTACGCTACGCGATTTCCACGGAGTGCATCATGAAATTATGGCTGGTTCGCCACGGCGAAACGAAGGCTAACGTCGACGGACTGTATAGCGGACATGCTCCCACCCCCCTTACCGAACGCGGTATCCAGCAGGCGCGCTCGCTGGGTGACTATCTGCAAGCGGCGCCTTTCGACCGGGTATTGTGCAGCGAGCTGGCGAGAACCCAGCACACCGCCGACCTGTTGCTCGCTGGCCGGCCTGTCCCCCGGCAAATTATTCCTTCATTGAATGAGATGTTCTTTGGCGATTGGGAAATGCGTCACCATCGCGATCTGCAAAAAGAAGACCCGCGGAACTACGCTGCCTGGTGCAAAGACTGGCAACACGCCACGCCGACCAATGGCGAAAGCTTCCAGGCCTTTGCCCAGCGTATCGCGGACTTTGCCGCCAGCCTCGGGCAATATCAACAGCGGGCTAACCTGCTGATCGTCGGCCATCAGGGCGCTTTAAGCCTGTTAATCGCACTCTTATTGCAGATGCCGGCGGCAGCAATGTGGCATTTTCCCCTCGCCCACGGTAGCTGGAGCCTTATCGAACGACACGACGATTTCACAACCTTACGCGTATTAAATAGCCAGGCGCAGTGGCGCGCGGAATAAGAATTCATGGCCGCCCATTGACAGCCCCGAGCAGGCTGCTATTCTCCGCAGCCAGGCTACACCCGCTATACGCATCTTGCAGAAATTGTTTTACAAAAATGGCGATGCATTCGTCGGCAAGGGATGGGATGATAGCCCGCTTTCAAGGGCTGAAATCTGACTTTTCTCCCGACATTGCCATGACTTCGGGTATACTGTCAGGCTCGTTATTGTTATCACTCTTCACGCACCCAGGGGGAACACTTGCAGGGTAAAGCACTCCAGGATTTTGTTATCGACAAAATTGATGACCTGAAAGGTCAGGACATCGTCGCCATTGATGTACATGGCAAATCCAGCATCACCGATTGCATGATTATTTGCACCGGCACCTCCACGCGCCACGTAATGTCCATCGCCGACCATGTGGTGCAGGAATCCCGCGCCGCCGGTATGCTGCCGCTGGGCGTTGAAGGTGAAGCCGCCGCCGACTGGATCGTAGTCGATCTGGGCGACGTGATGGTTCACGTCATGCAGGAAGAGAGCCGTCGTCTGTACGAGCTGGAAAAACTCTGGAGTTAATGCGTGAAGCTGCAATTGGTGGCCGTTGGCACCAAAATGCCGGACTGGGTTCAGACTGGCTTTAGCGAATATCTGCGCCGTTTTCCAAAAGATATGCCGTTCGAACTGGTAGAGATCCCTGCCGGTAAGCGCGGAAAAAATGCCGATATCAAACGTATCCTCGAAAAAGAGGGCGAAATGATGCTGGCAGCGGCAGGCAAGAACCGTATCGTGACCCTGGACATCCCCGGCAAACCCTGGGATACGCCACAGCTGGCGCGAGAACTGGAACGCTGGAAGCAGGATGGCCGGGACGTCAGTTTACTCATTGGCGGCCCGGAAGGTCTCTCTCCGGCCTGCAAAGCGGCAGCGGAACAGAGTTGGTCGCTTTCCACGCTCACGTTGCCCCATCCGCTGGTACGCGTGCTGGTGGCTGAGAGCCTGTATCGTGCGTGGAGCATAACGACTAACCACCCTTACCACCGTGAGTAATGATGACCTGGGTAGACTAAGCAGCGAATGAAATTACAGAATTCTTTCCGCGACTATACGGCTGAATCCTCGCTGTTTGTACGCCGCGCGCTGGTCGCTTTTACGGGCATTTTGTTGCTTACCGGCGTGCTGATTGCCAACCTCTACAACGTACAGATTGTCCGTTTCAACGACTATCAAACGCGTTCCAACGAAAACCGCATTAAGCTGGTCCCTATTCCGCCCAGCCGCGGTATTATTTACGATCGTAACGGCACGCCGCTGGCGCTGAACCGCACCATCTATCAGCTGGAGATGATGCCGGAAAAAGTCGATAACGTGCAGCAGACGCTGGATGCGCTGCGCGGCGTCGTCGACCTGACCGACGACGACATCGCCGGCTTTAAAAAAGAGCGCGCGCGCTCCCACCGCTTCACCTCGATTCCGGTGAAGGTCAATCTTAATGAAGTCCAGGTGGCGCGTTTCGCCGTTAACCAGTACCGCTTTCCCGGCGTTGAAGTCAAAGGCTACAAGCGCCGCTATTATCCGTATAACTCCGCCCTGACCCACGTTATCGGCTACGTCTCTAAAATTAACGATAAAGACGTCGATCGCCTGGATAAAGAGGGCAAACTGGCCAACTACGCGTCGACCCACGACATCGGTAAGCTGGGAATCGAGCGTTACTATGAAGACGTGCTGCACGGACAAACCGGCTACGAAGAGGTTGAAGTCAACAACCGCGGCCGCGTTATTCGCCAGCTTAAAGAAGTGCCACCGCAGGCCGGACGCGATATCTACTTAACCCTTGACTTAAAGCTGCAGCAGTATATCGAAACGCTGCTGGCGGGAAGCCGTGCGGCGGTAGTCGTCACCGACCCGCGCAGCGGCGCGATTCTGGCGCTGGTTTCAACCCCGAGTTACGATCCAAACCTGTTTGTCGATGGTATCTCCAGCAAAGATTACTCCGGACTACTCAACGACCCGAATACGCCACTGGTTAACCGCGCGACGCAGGGGGTCTATCCACCCGCCTCGACGGTAAAACCCTACGTCGCGGTCTCAGCCTTGAGCGCCGGCGTCATTACCCGCAACACCAGTCTGTTCGACCCCGGCTGGTGGCAGTTGCCTGGCTCGGAAAAACGCTATCGCGACTGGAAAAAGTGGGGTCATGGTCATCTGAACGTCACCAAGGCGCTGGAAGAGTCCGCGGATACCTATTTCTATCAGGTTGCCTATGATATGGGCATCGATCGCCTTTCCGAATGGATGAGTAAGTTTGGCTACGGCGATTACACTGGCGTTGACCTGGCGGAAGAACGCTCCGGCAACATGCCAACTCGCGAATGGAAGCTTAAGCGCTTTAAGAAACCCTGGTATCAGGGGGATACCATCCCGGTCGGTATCGGCCAGGGCTACTGGACCGCCACGCCGATTCAGATGAATAAAGCGCTGATGATCCTGATAAACGATGGCGTGGTCAAAGTGCCCCATCTTCTGCAAAGCACTCTCGAAGACGGGAAACAGGTACCCTGGGTACAACCGCATGAACCGCCGGTCGGCGATATTCATTCCGGCTATTGGGAAATCGCTAAAGACGGCATGTACGGCGTTGCTAACCGCGGCAATGGTACCGCGCACAAATACTTTGCCAGCGCGCCGTATAAGATTGCGGCGAAGTCCGGTACCGCGCAGGTTTTCGGCCTGAAAGCCAACGAAACCTATAACGCGCACCGAATTTCCGAACGTCTGCGTGACCACAAACTTATGACGGCGTTTGCGCCTTACAACAACCCCCAGGTCGCGGTGGCGATGATCCTGGAGAATGGCGGCGCCGGCCCGGCGGTCGGTACCATTATGCGCCAGATCCTCGATCACATCATGCTGGGTGATAACAACACCAATCTGCCGAGTGAAAGCCCGGCGGTGACGGCGGGGGAGGATCAATAATGACCGATAATCCGAACAAAAAATCACTATGGGATAAAATCCATCTGGACCCCACGATGCTGCTCATCCTGCTGGCGCTGCTCACCTACAGCGCGCTGGTTATCTGGAGCGCCAGCGGCCAGGACGTGGGCATGATGGAGCGTAAAATCGGCCAAATCGCCATGGGCGTGGTGATTATGATCGTGATGGCGCAGATCCCGCCGCGGGTATATGAGGGCTGGGCGCCCTACCTCTATATTTTCTGTATTATTTTGCTGGTTGCCGTAGACGCCTTCGGCGCAATATCCAAAGGCGCACAGCGCTGGTTGGATCTCGGTATTGTACGCTTTCAGCCCTCGGAGATTGCCAAAATAGCGGTGCCGCTGATGGTGGCGCGGTTTATTAACCGCGATGTCTGTCCGCCGTCATTGAAGAATACCGCCATCGCACTGGTCCTGATCTTCCTGCCGACCCTGCTGGTTGCAGCGCAGCCAGACCTCGGCACCTCGATTTTGATCGCCCTCTCCGGCCTGTTTGTCCTGTTCCTCTCCGGCCTCAGCTGGCGTTTAATCGGTATCGCGGTAGTGCTGGTCGCCGCCTTTATTCCGATTTTATGGTTCTTCCTGATGCACGATTACCAGCGTCAACGCGTCATGATGCTCCTCGATCCGGAAACCGATCCGTTGGGCGCGGGTTATCATATTATTCAGTCGAAAATCGCTATTGGTTCCGGCGGTTTACGCGGTAAAGGCTGGTTGCATGGCACTCAGTCGCAGCTCGAATTCCTGCCTGAGCGCCATACTGACTTTATCTTCGCCGTGCTGGCGGAAGAACTGGGACTTATCGGGGTATTGATCCTGCTGGCATTGTACATTTTGCTTATCATGCGCGGACTGTGGATCGCCGCCCAGGCGCAAACCACCTTTGGCCGCGTCATGGCAGGCGGTTTAATGTTGATTTTATTCGTTTATGTCTTCGTAAATATTGGTATGGTAAGTGGTATTTTGCCGGTGGTGGGGGTACCTTTGCCGCTGGTCAGCTACGGGGGCTCAGCCCTAATCGTATTGATGGCCGGGTTTGGTATCGTAATGTCGATCCATACCCACAGAAAAATGTTGTCGAAAAGCGTTTAAGGGGTTCGCAATGCGTAAGCAATGGCTGGGGATCTGCATAGCAGCGGGGCTGCTGGCGGCATGTTCGGGTGAAGATGTTCAGCAGAAGACGGTTAGCGTCCCGCAGCCGGCTGTCTGTAATGGTCCGACGGTAGAAATTAGCGGCGCCGACCCGCGTTTCGAAACGCTGAACGCCACGGCCAATCAGGATTATGAACGCGATGGCAAAAGCTACAAAATCGTCCAGGATCCGGCCAACTTCACCCAGACCGGTCTGGCGGCAATTTATGACGCCGAGCCGAACAGCAACCTGACCGCCTCTGGCGAAGCGTTCGATCCAACACAGCTTACAGCCGCACATCCGACCTTGCCCATCCCAAGCTATGCGCGTATCACGAACCTGGCTAATGGCCGAATGATCGTGGTGCGCATTAACGATCGCGGCCCGTACGGCAATGACCGGGTCATTTCCCTGTCCCGCGCCTCCGCCGACCGCCTGAATACCTCGAACAATACTAAAGTTCGTATCGATCCTATCATCGTCTCTCAGGACGGCGCCTTGTCCGGCCCAGGTATGGCATGCACCACCGTCGCCAAACAGACCTATGCCCTGCCTTCACGTCCCAACCTTGATGGCGATGGTTCTGCCGCCATCGCCCCGGCCGATCAGTCAAACGTTCACGCCATCAGCAACTCAACGCTTAAGCCTGAAGATAACGTGGGCGCGCCGGTTAACGGCAGTGGATTCCTTGGCGCACCGACGCCGCTGAATAATGGCGTGCTGGAAAGCAGCGAACCTGCTGCTGCGCCTGCTGCCGTCGCCGCGACGCCGGCAACACCCAGCGCTCCGGTCACCGCGCCGGGCTCGATTCAGGGAAGCGTTGCGCCTGCCGCGACCGCCGCAGCAGCCGCGACTGTTGCCGCACCAGCCGCCAGCACCAGCGGCGAGTTCGTCGTGCAGGTGGGCGCCGTTAGCGACCAGGCTCGCGCCCAGCAATATCAGCAGCGCCTGAGCCAGCAGTTCGCCGTTCCCGGACGTGTGATGCAAAACGGCGCCGTATGGCGGATCCAACTGGGGCCATTTGCCAGTAAGTCGCAAGCGTCGACGGTACAACAGCGCCTGCAAAACGAAGCGCAGCTGCAATCATTTATTACTCGCGCCAACTAAACGCAACGCCGCGGCATCCCGTGCTACTGCATATGTAAAAATCATTAACAAAGTCATATGTAATGTCGGGTGCCGCTGCGAAATGCATTTGTTATAGTAAGGCACTTTTTTTAATTTCATCACGGATGCCGTTGTTCTAACCATGAAGACCTCTTTCACCGCTCGTTTACTCGTTACGGCCCTCTCCGTTGCGGCACTGTCTACCGCTGCCCGCGCCGATGACCTGAATATGAAAACCATGATCCCAGGCGCTCCGCAGATCGATGCCGAATCCTGGGTTCTTATCGATTACAACTCAGGTAAAGTACTGGCGGAAAACAACGCCGACGCCCGTCGCGATCCGGCGAGCCTGACCAAAATGATGACCAGCTACGTCATTGGCCAGGCCATGAAGGCGGGGAAATTCAAAGAATCCGATCTGGTCACCGTGGGTAACGACGCGTGGGCAACCGGTAATCCGGTGTTTAAAGGTTCTTCCCTGATGTTCCTGAAACCGGGCATGCAGGTGCCGGTTTCTCAGTTGATCCGCGGCATCAACCTGCAATCCGGTAACGATGCCTGCGTGGCGATGGCCGACTACGTTGCCGGCAGCCAGGACGCATTTGTCAGCCTGATGAACAATTACGTTAACGCGTTGGGCCTGAAAAACACCCATTTCCAGACCGTTCACGGCCTGGATGCCGACGGTCAGTACAGCTCCGCGCGTGACATGGCGCTGATCGGCCAGGCGCTGATCCGCGACGTACCGAATGAGTACTCCATCTACCGTGAGAAAGAGTTCACCTTTAACGGTATTCGCCAGCTGAACCGTAACGGCCTGCTGTGGGATAACAGCCTCAACGTCGACGGTATTAAAACCGGCCATACCGATAAAGCAGGTTACAACCTGGTCGCTTCTGCTACCGAAGGCCAGATGCGCCTGATCTCCGCGGTTATGGGTGGACGTACCTATAAGGGTCGTGAATCCGAGAGCAAGAAACTGCTGACCTGGGGCTTCCGCTTCTTCGAAACCGTAAACCCCATTAAAGCAGGTAAAGAGTTCGCCTCTGAACCGGCCTGGTTCGGCGATAGCGATCGCGCTTCTTTGGGCGTAGATAAGGATGTCTATCTGACTATCCCACGCGGGCGCATGAAAGATCTGAAAGCCAGCTATGTGTTGAATAACACCGAGCTGCACGCGCCGCTGCAGAAAAACCAGGTAGTCGGTACCATCAACTTCCAGTTAGATGGCAAAACTATCGATCAGCGTCCGTTAGTGGTGCTGCAGGAAATTCCGGAAGGTAATTTCTTCGGCAAAATCATTGATTACATTAAGTTAATGTTCCATCACTGGTTTGGTTAAAAATTGAACACTTGAAAGTGTGATTTCTATCCCCATATACTATTCATCAAAGAAACCTGATAACTCCCACATCACGTGGGAGTTATTATTTTAGTCGTCACACCGGAGCTGACATGAAAACCAAACTTAACGAACTGCTTGAATTCCCTACTCCATTTACTTACAAAGTAATGGGGCAGGCGTTGCCTGAGCTGGTTGATCAGGTGGTGGAAGTGGTACAGCGCCATGCGCCTGGTGATTACTCTCCGTCAGTAAAACCGAGCAGCAAAGGTAACTACCACTCGGTCTCCATCACCATTAACGCTACCCACATTGAGCAGGTCGAAGCCCTGTACGAAGAGCTGGGCAATATCGAAATCGTGCGGATGGTGCTGTAATCCCTCGCCTTACCCGGCCTCAAGCGCCGGGTAATCCTCTTTCTTTCGCTGTGATATACTCTCCCCCCACTTAAGTCATCCCTCTCGGCGGAGACGTTGTTTTGCAGCACAATACCATTCTTATTCGACAACTCGGCCTGCAACCTTACGAACCCATCTCGCAGGCAATGCACGAATTTACCGACAGTCGTGACGACACGACGCTGGATGAAATCTGGCTGGTAGAACATCACCCGGTCTTTACTCAGGGTCAGGCCGGTAAAGCCGAACACGTGCTGGTGCCAGGCGATATCCCGGTTATTCAGAGCGATCGCGGCGGTCAGGTGACCTATCACGGGCCAGGCCAACAGGTGATGTATGTATTGCTGAATCTTAAACGGCGTAAACTCGGCGTTCGTGAATTAGTGACGCTACTGGAGCAGACCGTGGTCAATACTCTCGCAGAGTATCAGATTGAATCCCACCCACGCGCCGATGCGCCGGGGGTTTACGTTGGTGAACAGAAAATCTGTTCACTGGGGCTGCGTATTCGCAAGGGCTGCTCGTTCCACGGACTGGCGCTGAATGTGGCAATGGATTTGACGCCATTCCTGCGCATTAATCCGTGCGGCTATGCCGGCATGGAGATGACGCAAATGCGCCACTGGCAGCCGCAGGCCACTACGGAAAACGTTGCGCCGCGGCTGGTCGCCAACCTGCTGGCGCTGCTGAATAACCCGCCGCATGAATATGTCGCCGCTTGATGCGCACCGCGCTCTGAACCGTCAGAGCGCAACTCATTATTAATACTTCAAATTTGCAATCAATTGTCACGTAACGCTATGCGCTCGCCCGCTATAATGAGGCTATGACCCATCAACCGGACCCGCGAGTGGCAGAAAACCTTCCCCCATCAGAAACCAACGAACCACCCGAAGATCGGCAGATCTTTCGTATTCTGCGTAATATCGATCTAAACCTGCTGACCATCTTCGAAGCGGTATACGTGCATAAAGGTATCGTCAACGCGGCGAAGGTATTAAATATCACGCCTTCGGCGATTAGCCAGTCCATCAATAAACTACGGGCCCTGTTCCCCGACCCGCTCTTTATTCGTAAAGGTCAGGGAGTCACGCCCACGGCTTATGCGACCCACCTGCATCAATATATCAGCCAGGGGATGGAAGCCTTTCTCAATGCGCTGGATTTGGGCAGCCGCTCGCAGCAGCAGCGCGTGCTCACCATCGCTACCACCCCAACCATCGGCGCTCTGGTGATACCGAAAATCGCCAATGCGTTGAAATCGCGCTTTCCTCAGGTATTACTGCACAATATGGCGATTAGCGATGCCGCCAGCCAGCTCAATCAGCGGCAGGTTGACTTACTGATCGACAGCTATCCCCATAGCGGGCTGGCTATTGCACACCAGGTGCTGTTCTCCGAACCGGTTGTCATCTTTTGCCGCGAAAATCACCCCATTTTGCACCTTCCCCTGACGAAGGAAAATCTGCAGCAGTATGAGTTCGCGCTATTGCTACCGGAAGGGCAGCGCTACCCTACCCTGCATCGCCAGCTAGAAGAGTTCGTCGGCGAACGCCGCTGCGGCTTTAGCAGCTATAACCTGTTGACCCAGGCGGCAATGATGAATAATAGCGATTTGCTGGGGCTGACGCCGGAGAGTATGTTCGCGCTGGTGGCGAAAATCTGGCCTTTACAAGCGATTCCTTTTCCACCTCTGCAGGACCAGCGTATTGATATTTCGCTCCATTACAACCGGCAAAGCGCACAGGAGCCGTTACTGAAAGAGATTATCGACACCATTGTGCAAACTTATGCCTGCTAACCGCACGCGAGGGAAAAGGATAAAACAACAACTATTTTACAATTTGCCGGGTAACCAGGCTGCTTTCAACCCCGTATCAATGATATACTGCCTGTCCTTAGTTCAAAAATAGTTGATAAATACAACATTTGATTGAATTAATTCGCTTTCCTTCGTGACTCGCAACTGGAACACGCACGCTATGAGTAAACCCATTGTGATGGAACGCGGTGTTAAGTACCGCGACGCCGATAAAATGGCCCTTATCCCGGTGAAAAACGTGGCAACTGAGCGTGAAGCTCTGCTCAGAAAACCGGAATGGATGAAAATCAAACTTCCGGCTGACTCGTCCCGTATTCAGGGGATCAAGGCAGCGATGCGTAAGAATGGCCTGCACTCCGTGTGCGAAGAAGCCTCTTGCCCGAACCTTGCCGAGTGCTTCAACCACGGTACCGCGACCTTTATGATCCTCGGCGCTATCTGTACTCGCCGTTGTCCATTCTGCGACGTTGCCCACGGTCGTCCGGTGACGCCTGATGCCAATGAGCCGCAAAAACTGGCACAAACCATCGCCGATATGGGTCTGCGCTACGTGGTGGTGACTTCCGTTGACCGCGACGATCTTCGTGACGGCGGCGCGCAACACTTCGCTGACTGTATCAGCGCTATCCGCGAGAAGAGCCCGAATATCAAGATTGAAACGCTGGTGCCGGATTTCCGTGGCCGTATGGATCGCGCGCTGGATATTCTGAAAGTGACGCCGCCGGATGTGTTTAACCACAACCTGGAAAACGTACCGCGTCTGTATCGCCAGGTGCGTCCGGGCGCAGATTACAACTGGTCGCTGAAACTGCTGGAGCGCTTTAAAGAAGCGCATCCGGAAATCCCGACCAAATCGGGTCTGATGGTCGGTCTTGGCGAAACCAATGAAGAGATCATCGAAGTGATGCGCGATCTGCGCCGTCATGGCGTCACCATGCTGACGCTGGGTCAGTATCTGCAGCCAAGCCGTCACCACCTTCCGGTACAGCGTTATGTTAGCCCGGAAGAGTTTGAAGAGATGAAAGCTGAAGCCATGGCGATGGGCTTTACCCATGCTGCCTGCGGCCCGTTCGTCCGCTCTTCCTATCATGCCGATCTGCAGGCAAAAGGTATGGAAGTAAAATAACTCCTGTCTTTCTCTGGCCGTCGTTCGCGGCGGCCTGATTTACCGGCTAATCCCCCTTTCCATTGTCATACCTGGTTGCATCTTTTTTCATATCCAAAACGCTAACCATAAAAAAGGCGACAACGAATACGCTGCCGCCTCTTTGCCGCCTGAGCTTCACACCCGGCCGCGACGCGCCCCCGTTCGTCGGGAGCCCGTGATTAATTACTCTTTATGAGAGAGCTTCTGTGCCGGCGCGTCTTCCTCAGCGCTGGTCTTTTTGGCACTATCATCGTCATCATTCATGGCTTTCTTGAAGCCTTTGATAGCCGAACCCAGGTCTCCACCCAGCGTGCGTAATTTTTTGGTACCAAACACTAAAATAATCAGCGCTGCGACTACCAGCAGTTTGGTAATACTAATCTCACCCATAGCTAACCTTCTTCTCTATACAAGCTCAAGCTGCGAATACGCCATCATACACATATACGCATACAATTAACGGCTATTTGACGCGCCGACACAATAGCAATCTGTAACAAGGTGAATCAAGCCTTGTTTAAAAAAACGTCACAATAATTGCGGTGGCGCAAATCTGCGATTACGCAGCACCGGCAAACTCTCACGCACCTGACGAATATAATCTGCGGATATCTCAGCAAAAATCAGCTGCGGCTGGGCAGCGGCGCCAGCAATGGTGGTACCGAGCGGATCGATAATCCGGCTCTGACCGATATTACGCGTTCCACATTCGCCTGCCGCAATAATGTAGCAGGTGGTATCCAGCGCTCTTGCCGCCAGCAGCGTCGCCCAGTGATGTTCTTTCAATGGCCCGCGAACCCACGCGGTAGGAAGCACCAACACATCGGCACCCTTTAACGCTAACGATAGCGCTAATTCGGGAAAGCGTAAATCGTAGCAGGTCATTAAGCCGATTCGCATCCCATTTACATCAATTAACGGCGGAATTTGTTCGCCGGCATCCACCAGCCGCGACTCCTGCATATTAAACGCATCGTACAAATGGAGTTTCTGGTATTGTGCGCTAATCATCCCCTGTCGTATTGCGACCAGGGTATTGCTCGCGCGCCCTTCGCCAGAGGGCACGTGCAGCGTTAATATCGTGGTTAAGTCATTACTCCGGCTTTCGGCCAGCAGTTGCTGCATGAAGCCGCCGTCCAGCGCCTGCGCTGATTTTACCGACATATCAGGATCGTTATCGGCCCGCGCCAGCAACGCCTCGGGTAAGACCAGTAACGATACCCCGCATTCTGCCGCCTGACGCATCAGTTCAACGCAGATCTGCGCATTAGTTTGCCACTGCGCCGTGACGGCAAATTGCCCTGCTGCTACCCGCATCTCTTTCTCCCACTTCGAATCCATAGCCAAAAACGCCTTTGGCGCGCTACACTCGGCCTTATACCTAACCAAATAGCAGGAAATGACCGTGTTACAACTCCTTTTAGCCGTTTTTGTTGGCGGCGGAACCGGCAGCGTGTTGCGCTGGTGGCTGGGCATGAAATTTAACCCCATGCATCATGCGATTCCCATTGGCACGCTAATCGCTAACCTGCTGGGCGCATTTATTATCGGCGCCGGGCTGGCGTGGTTCAATCGTCTAACGCATGTCGATCCGATGTGGAAACTGCTTATCACTACCGGTTTCTGCGGCGGCCTGACGACTTTCTCCACCTTTTCAGCAGAAGTGGTCTTCCTGCTCCAGCAGGGGCGTTTCAGTTGGGCACTGTTAAACGTGCTGGTCAATCTACTGGGTTCTTTCGCCATGACCGCGACGGCATTCTGGCTGTTCTCACAGTCAGCCGCCCGCTAACGACAGGCAAAAAAAAACCCGCTATAAGCGGGTTTTTATATTCTACTGACGCGTTGGTTAGATAGCCATTACGTTTGCAGCAGAAGGGCCTTTGGCACCGTTAGTGATTTCGAACTCTACGCGCTGACCTTCAGCCAGAGTTTTGAAACCGTTGGACTGGATTGCAGAGAAGTGTACGAATACATCTTTGCTGCCATCTTCCGGAGTAATGAAACCGAATCCTTTGGACTCATTAAACCACTTAACGTTACCTTTAATCTTAGACATCAAAATTACCTTTAAATTAAAAAACGACACTAATGCTGTGTCGGATACCAGTACATCAATTGTGATGCCTTTTGTCCAGCGTAACTTTCTTAAAAAGTGATAAAAGTCTCTATCTTTATAGCCGACAGTTACGTTAGTCATTGTTTTTCAACAAGACAAAGAACTTATCACTTTTGTCACTACGTTATAACGATTAAAACTGAATGCGTGCCCAGGCAAAATAAACGTTGCCGTTGTTATAAGTGCCGGGGATGTAGGTCATCTGGAACGTCGCCGGGCCGTAGCCAATCGATGCCAGCGGCAGCACCACCGGGATCGGGATATAGTTCCAGTTGTCGCGCGCCGTTACGCCAAGGGTGTAACCAAGGCCAAGATGGAAGTTGTCGTCGGCCAGCGGGCGCCAGGTTTTTTCCCAGCCATAGCCGCCAATCGGCTCCCACTTATTAAAGGAATCTTTAAACGCCATCAGATAAAGGCCGTGCCAGTTACCTTTCTCGTCCCAACGCGACATGCCAAATCCCGCGCCCCATGGGCGTTCGTTATACTTATCGGTTTTCTCTTTGTCATAGGCAAAGCGCGCGTGCCAGGTGATCGCCGGGATGTAGAGATCGTAGTGCTCAGGCTCGTTCCAGGTTTGCGCGACATTGTCCGTCAGCGTATTGTAGCCATCGCGGAGCGTTGACGAGAACGAGGCGTTAGCATAGCCGGGCGACAGCAGCAGGCCGGACAGCGCAAGCATAAATAATGTAAATTGACGTAGTTTAAACACTTCTCTATTACCGATTGCAATTTTAAAAACGAAGTAAAGTAACAAATGTAATCTTAATAGACTGTTAACGGAATAAGGCAAAATCCTGAATTGCGCCATAGCAAAAAGCTCATGCTGGTAGACAACTTTTGTGATGTTAGCCGTGCCACGGGTTCTGATTAGTCAATTCTCAGTAGTTTATTGATTTGGGTCAGCAAGTTCTGTCCGTTTTTTGGGCACATTCCATCACTTAATTTTTGTAGTGCTTTAGATATCAGCAGATTCTTTGGGTTAATGGCTTAGGGGTAAAGTATGCTTACGCTTGTTGAGATCCTTATCGGGGTCGTGGTTATTGTGGGCGTCGCCCGCTACATTATAAAAGGTTATTCCGCGACAGGGGTGCTGTTTGTCGGCGGTTTAATCTTACTTATCGCCAGCGCCATTATGGGGCATAAAGTTCTCCCGGCCAGCGCCGCCACTACGGGTTACACCGCAACCGACATCTTTGAATATATTAAAATACTGCTCATGAGCCGCGGCGGCGACCTCGGCATGATGATTATGATGCTCTGCGGTTTCGCCACCTATATGACCCATATCGGCGCCAACGATATGGTAGTTAAACTGGCCTCTAAGCCGCTGCAATATATTAACTCGCCTTATCTGTTGATGATTGCCGCCTACTTCCTCGCCTGCCTGATGTCGCTGGCGGTCTCCTCGGCAACTGGCCTTGGGGTGCTGCTGATGGCGACGCTGTTTCCGGTAATGGTCAATGTCGGCATCAGCCGCGGCGCCGCGGCGGCGATTTGCGCCTCCCCTGCCGCGTTGATCCTGTCACCAACCTCCGGTGACGTAGTGCTGGCGGCCAAAGCTGCCGAAATGCCGCTGATTGATTTCGCTTTCAAAACCACTTTACCTATCTCGATTGCCGCTATCGTCTGTATGGCCATCGCTCACTTCTTCTGGCAGCGCTACCTCGATAAAAAAGAGAACGCCTCGCACGAGATGCTCGACGTCAATGAGATAACCACCACCGCCCCGGCGCTGTACGCCATTCTGCCTTTCACACCGATTATCGGCGTGCTGATTTTTGACGGCAAATGGGGGCCGGAGTTACACATCATCACGATTCTGGTGATCTGTATGGTGCTGGCTTCAGTACTGGAATTCCTGCGCAGTTTTGACACTAAAAAGGTCTTCACCGGGCTGGAAGCCGCCTATCGCGGCATGGCGGACGCCTTCGCCAGCGTCGTCATGCTGTTGGTGGCGGCGGGCGTATTTGCCCAGGGTCTGAGCACTATCGGTTTTATCGACGGTCTTATCTCTATTGCGACCTCGTTCGGATCCGCCAGCATCATCCTGATGTTGGTATTAGTCGTCCTGACCATGCTGGCGGCGATGACCACCGGTTCCGGCAACGCGCCGTTTTACGCCTTCGTTGAGATGATCCCGAAGCTTGCCCACTCTTCCGGCATCAACCCGGCCTATCTGTCGATCCCTATGTTGCAGGCATCGAATCTGGGACGCACCATTTCACCGGTTTCCGGCGTGGTGGTGGCGGTGGCGGGAATGGCGAAGATTTCTCCGTTCGAAGTTGTTAAACGCACCTCGGTTCCCGTTATCGTCGGCCTGTTAGTGGTGATCATCGCCACCGAGATTCTGGTCCCCGGCGCCGCGATTCAATAAACCACAAACCGCAGTGAAAAGGCGCCAGCAGGCGCCTTTTTTATGCTTTAATAAATCCCAGCAATTAATCATCTCCCACTATCAGGAATAAAAATGTTCAGGAAGGATGTCGTCGCCATTGCCCTTTTACTCGGCGCAACACAGGTTGGCGCAGAACCGCTTACCGCGACGAAATACGGTGATTTCGATCGTTACGTGCTGGCATTGTCCTGGCAAACCGGTTTTTGTCAGAGCATGCTGGATAGGAATCGTAATGAACCAGAGGAGTGCCGGCTACAGCAGGAAGAACGCAACAAAGCCGATTTTCTGACGGTACACGGCCTGTGGCCGGGCCTGCCGAAGTCGATCGCCTCGCGCGGCGTCGATGAGCGCCGCTGGATGCGCTACGGCTGCGCGACGCGCCCTATCCCCAATATGCCGGAAGTCAGAGCCGGGCGTAAATGCCAGGCCGCGGAAACCGGGCTATCGCTGGAAATGGCCAATAAGCTGAATAGCGTGATGCCGGGTTCCGGCGGTAACTCCTGCCTGGAACGCTATGAGTATGCCAAACATGGTGTCTGTTTCGGCTTCGATCCGGATAGCTACTTCGGCACGATGGTGCGCCTGAATGGCGAAGTGAAGCAAAGCGCAATCGGTGATTTTCTGGCGAAACACTACGGACAAACCGTTAGCCGTAGCGATTTTGATGCCGCCGTCGCCAAAGCCTATGGCGCGCAAAACGTGAAAGCCTTTAAATTAACCTGTGACGGCAATCCCGCTTATTTAACGGAAATGCAAATCTCCATCAAAGCTAGCGCGATCAATGCTCCGCTGAGCGCAGATTCGTTCCTGCCGCAGCCGCATCCGGGCAACTGCGCTAAGCAGTTTGTGCTGGACAAAGTCGGTTCTTGATAACAGAGCGATGCGCCCATTTCATCTGCTTTTGCTAACGATGCGCTGAATGTGCGCTTAATCACTTCAAACATCAGGCAAGTCTCAGTATGATGAAGGGACATTAACCCTTGCCCCTTTCGGCGAGGGTTTTCTTTTACGGAAAAGGTTCCTGGATAACATGGAGTATGCAATGACCAGACCCGCAATCATTATTAATGAATTCGATGCTGAACGTATCGATAGACTGCTTGAACAGCCGGCGTATGCTAATTCACCGGTAGCCGATGCCCTGAACGACGAACTGGACCGCGCGCAAATGCTGGCGCCGGAAGCAATGCCGCACGACGTCGTCAGCATGAACAGCAAAGTCCGCTTCCGCGACTTAACCAGCGGTGAAGAACGTGTGCGGACTCTGGTTTTCCCGGCGCAGGCGACCGATAGCGCGACTCAGCTTTCGGTTCTGGCGCCGGTTGGCGCGGCGCTGCTCGGGCTGAAAGTCGGGACCTCCATCCATTGGGAGTTACCCGGCGGCGCATCGGCACATCTGGAAGTGCTGGAATTGCTGTACCAGCCGGAAGCCGCAGGCGAATTCCACCGCTAAATACCCCGCTGCCTGAGGCGTTTCACGCTTTATTCAGAGGATGCCTCGTCATCCTCTTTCTGTTTCCCTTCCTCTCTGACAAATTTTTACCTCATCCCGTGACGGCGTATACAGTTTTGCGACCTGAATGCCACAATATCCTTGTATAATATGTTGATATAGAAACAGACAAACAAGGAGAAATGCATATGTATAAAACTATCATTATGCCGGTTGATGTCTTTGAAATGGAGCTGAGCGACAAGGCTGTCCGCCATGCAGAGTTTCTCGCCCAACAGGACGGCATTATTCATTTACTTCACGTCTTACCCGGTTCATCCAGCTTCACCATGAGCCGTTTTACCGCCGATCTACGCCGCTTTGAAGAGCATTTACAACATGAAGCGGAAACACGCTTACAGACCATGGTCGGCCACTTTAGCATTGACCCTTCACGTATTAAGAGCCATGTGCGTTTCGGCAACGTCCGCGATATGGTTAATGAACTGGCCAATGAAATCAAAGCTGACGTGGTAGTCATCGGTTCACGTAATCCGTCGATCAGCACCCATTTACTGGGTTCAAACGCCTCAAGCGTGATTCGTCATGCCCATATTCCGGTAATGGTCGTGAGATAACGGAACGGTGCAATAAGCAAAAAAAGAGGCGACCCCAGGGTCGCCTCTTTGCTGTGTGCAGGTGTTGTCTTACGACTTTTTATGCGCTTTTGGTACGAATCAGATAATCGAATGAGCTCAAAGAAGCCTTCGCACCTTCGCCAGTGGCGATAATAATTTGTTTGTACGGCACGGTAGTGCAGTCGCCGGCGGCAAATACGCCCTTCACGTTGGTTTCACATTTGGCATCAATGATGATTTCACCCATGCGGTTACGCTCAACCGTACCTTCCAGCCAGTTGGTATTCGGCAACAGACCGATCTGGACAAAAATACCAGCTAACGCGACATGATGCTCATCGCCGCTGACGCGGTCGCGGTACTGCAGCCCCGTCACCTTACTACCGTCGCCAACCACTTCGGTGGTCTGGGCGTTGAGAATAATATCGACATTTTTCAGGCTGCGTACTTTATCCTGCAGCACCTGGTCGGCTTTCATTTCTGGCGCGAACTCCAGCAACGTCACGTGTTCAACGACGCCCGCCAAATCAATTGCCGCTTCAACGCCAGAGTTACCGCCGCCAATCACCGCCACTCGTTTACCTTTAAACAACGGGCCGTCGCAGTGCGGGCAGTAGGTTACGCCCTTAGTGCGGTATTGGTCTTCACCAGGCACGTTCATATTACGCCATTTGGCGCCGGTTGCGATGATCACGCTGCGCGCTTTCAGCACCGCGCCGGAGGCGGTTTCGATCTGATGCAGCCCACCTTCGACGGCTGCCGGGATCAGTTTTGCCGCGCTTTGTGAATCAATCACATCAACATCATATTCACTGACGTGCGCTTTCAGGGCGCCGGCCAGTTTTTGGCCTTCGGTTTTCGGTACGGAAATATAGTTTTCGATATCTACAGTATCCAGCACCTGGCCGCCGAAACGTTCGCCCATCAGGCCGGTACGAATGCCTTTACGCGCGGAGTATACCGCCGCCGCGGCGCCAGACGGGCCGGAACCGACGATCAGAACATCATAAGCATCGCGTTTGTTCAGCTCTTCCGCCGCGCGTTTTTCCGCGCCGGTATCCACTTTGGCGACGATTTCAGTCAGCGTCATACGACCTTGACCAAACTCCTGACCATTCACAAACACCGCCGGTACGCCCATCACGTTGCGATCGGTGATTTCATTCTGGAAGGTTCCACCATCAATCGCCGTGTGTTTGATGCGCGGGTTCAGCACCGCCATCAGGTTCAGCGCCTGCACCACGTCCGGGCAGTTGTGGCAAGAGAGCGAGTAGTAAGTCTCGAATTCAAAATCACCGTCAAGGTTGCGGATCTGCTCCAGCAGCGACTGCGCTTCTTTCGACGGATGACCGCCGGTCCACAGTAGCGCCAGTACTAATGAGGTGAACTCATGTCCCAGGGGAGAACCAGCAAAACGCGGCCCCTGGTGGGAACCTGGGTTAGTAATCAGGAACGATGGCTTACGTACCGCCAGCGTGTTGTCTTCTTTAAAGGTAACTTTGTCTGACAGTTCAGCGATTTCAGCCAACAGTTCCTTGATCTCTGCCGATTTAGCGCTGTCATCCAGCGTGGCAATCAGCTCAACAGGTTTGGTCAGCTTCTCAAGATAGGCCTTGAGCTGGGTTTTCATGTTGGTGTCGAGCATTTTTATCTCCTGGGCTTAAAACATCATCATGCAAGCGGCCTTAGTCAGGCAGCCTGAATGCGCTTGCATCATGGTGTTGGAATAAAACGGGCGCTGGTGCGCCCGTTGATTAGCGGGAATAAAACGAATTAGATCTTACCAACCAGATCTAAAGAAGGAGCCAGAGTCGCTTCGCCTTCTTTCCACTTAGCCGGGCACACTTCGCCTGGGTGGGAAGCAACGTACTGAGCGGCTTTGATTTTACGCAGCAGGTCAGACGCATCACGGCCGATACCTTCAGCGGTAACTTCGATTGCCTGGATGATACCCTGCGGGTCAACGACGAAGGTCGCGCGGTCAGCCAGACCTTCATCTTCACGCATATTGTCGAAGTTACGGGTCAGGGCGCCAGTCGGGTCGCCGATCATCGCGTATTTGATTTTAGCGATGGTGTCAGAGCTGCTGTGCCACGCTTTGTGGGTAAAGTGGGTGTCGGTAGAAACAGAGTAAACGTCTACGCCCAGTTTCTGCAGCTCTTCGTAATGGTCAGCCACGTCGCCCAGTTCGGTCGGGCAAACGAAAGTGAAGTCGGCCGGGTAGAAGAAGAAGACGCTCCAGCGGCCTTCAGTGTCTTTTTCGGTAACTTCGATGAATTCACCGTTTTTGAATGCCTGGTTTTTGAAAGGTTTGATTTTGGTATTAATTAAAGACATCGATACTTCCTCCGTGTTTTTGTTGAGGTCTAAGTTAACGAATTTTTCCTGACTCGACCAATGCGTTTGCATTATCAAATCAATAAGCGTTATCTAACAACCGTAACAAGACAACTTTGTGAACCTGCCGTCGCGATCGCGGTTTTTCCCCGTGTTTCGCCTCATTTCGCTGAAAGTAAAAAGGCCGCCCTCTCAGGCGGCCCCGTTACCTGAAATACCCGCAGGTAGCTTCAGCGCCAGAATGGCTGGCAATATGTTGCGCTCTACACCTTAATGTAACAGCATGAAGGATTACATCATTCGCCGAACTAAAGGGCAACCAAACGCCCGGCAGGTGTTATCTATGGCTGCGATAGGTTTCACCACCACTGCACATTAGCTTCTGATTTAAAAGGAATACTCATGTTAAAACGACTGCTTTTTCTGAGCCTGCTGCCGTTGTGTAGCTATGCCGAAGACCTCCCCGCCCCCGTAAAAGCAATAGAAAAACAGGGTATTACTATCATTAAGCCCTTTGAAGCCCCCGGCGGCGTCAAAGGCTGGCTCGGGAAGTATCAGGATATGGGCGTTGCTATTTATCTCACCCCCGACGGTAAGCACGCCATTTCCGGCTATATGTACGACGAAAACGGTAACAATCTGAGCGAACAGCTTTTCCAGAAAGAACTCTATACCCCGGCCGGACAGGCGATGTGGAAAAAACTCGAGTCCGCTGACTGGCTGCTGGAAGGCAAAAAAGAGGCGCCCATCGTCCTTTATGTGTTTGCCGACCCTTTCTGCCCCTACTGTAAACAGTTCTGGCAACAGGCGCGGCCGTGGGTTGATTCCGGTAAGGTGCAACTACGCACCTTATTGGTCGGTGTGATTAAACCAGAGAGCCCGGCCACCGCGGCAGCGATTCTGGCCAGCAAAAACCCGGCGCAAACCTGGCATGATTACGAACAATCCAACGGCAAACTGAAGCTGAACGTACCGGCGGATATCCCTGCTGCCTTGATGAGGACGCTGAATATCAATCAGCAGCTGATGGATGACCTCGGTGCTAACGCCACTCCGGCTATTTACTATATGAATAAAGACAACATGCTGCAGCAGGTAGTAGGATTACCCGATAAAGAAAAACTGCAGGTGATGATGGGGGAAAGCCAGCAGTAAAAAATAACCCATTTCCGCCAGGTGCTTAAGGACAAAAAAGGATCTGGCGGAACACGATTGGTTGGTATACATTTAGTAGGGATTAATTGTATATTTAGCTTTAATAATGATATTTGATGGCATCGCCACAAATGTATAACGGTAAGAAATAATAATCCGTTCGCCTCGATGCAACATAAACAGGACGTTAAGCATGGCCAACCTTTATGACTTAAAAAAATTCGATCTAAACCTGTTGGTTATCTTCGAGTGCATTTATCAGCACCTTAGCATTAGTAAAGCGGCAGAGACGCTGTTTATTACCCCTTCTGCGGTCAGTCAGTCGCTGCAGAGATTACGTAATCAATTAAACGACCCGCTATTTGTGCGTTCTGGTAAAGGAATTACCCCGACAACCGTGGGCATGAACTTACATCACCATCTGGAAAAAAATCTCAACCAATTAGAAAAAACAATTAACATCGCCAATCATTCCGAGTTGAGTAAACGATTTGTTATTTATAGTCCACAGCTTCTTATATCACCGGGGACAATGGATTTAATTAACAAATTACACATGGATCCTAATCTGCAAATCGATCACCGCGATCTACTCCTGTCGCCAGAAAGCGTCGAAGACCTGATGGCCTACCGTAAAGCGGATCTGATCTATAGCATTACGCCACTCTCAAACCACAGCACGATTTGTCAGCCTTTTCAGGAACTAGAAATTGCGCTGGTTTGTCGGGAGAACCATCCGCGGGCGGAATTGCTTAATTCATACGAAAATATTTCCCGCGAGGGATTTACGCTTTACGTCTCAACCGATCCGAATGTAAAAGCATTCCAGCAGCACAAAAGTGAACTCATGCCAGAACGGAGAGTCGCGTTTCGCAGCAACTCTCTGATCGCTATTTTAACGACAATTAATCAAAGCGATCTTATTGGCTTTATCCCGAAGCATGCTTTGAATTATTTTGGCGCATCATTTAAATTTCGTGAAATCACATTACCCGACCCCGTCCCTCCGGTAATGGCCTATATGATTTATAATCGTTCATCCTTGAATAACCCCAAATTCGCTGACTTTATATCTCAGAACGCGGCTATTAATTGATTTGTCATCATAAACATATTCTCTCTGTGAATATGTTTATGTGAATTACATTTCTCCCACTTAAAACATTACCATTTCATATTAACCTTACCCTTAATGCGTTCTACACTACCCGTGAAAGCGCATCCATCACATTAAAGGATTAATGGTAGTGTCATTGATAAAAATTCCATTACCCGAGTCCGTATTCCAGGCCAGTCAGCAGCGGATACAGTGGGTATTAGAAAATTTTTCACGTATCTGCATTTCATTCTCCGGTGGCAAGGATTCAACGACCATGCTGCACCTGGCGGCGCTTAGCGCACGGAAAATGGGCAAAAAATTCAGCGTGCTGTTTATCGACTGGGAGGCGCAATTTTCCTGCACCATTCAGCATTGCGCAAATATCCGTGCCGAATACCAGGATGTCATTGAAAAATTTTATTGGGTTGCCCTACCGCTGACCACGCAAAATTCGCTGACCCAATTTTCGCCGGAGTGGCAATGCTGGGAGCCGGGTGTCAACTGGGTACGCCAGCCGCCCGCTGACGCCATTACCGATCCCAGCTATTTCCCGTTTTATAGCAGCGGAATGAGCTTCGAAGAGTTCGTTCGTGATTTCGCCGACTGGTTTTCACAAAACCGCCCGGCGGCGATGATGGTGGGTATCCGGGCAGATGAATCGCTTAATCGCTTCATGACCATCTCTTCGCAGCGCAAACTGCGCTTTGCCGACGATAAACCCTGGACCACGTCGGCGCCGGGCGGTCATACCTGGTACATCTACCCGATTTATGACTGGAAAACAGCTGATATCTGGACCTGGTTTAGCAAAAGCGGCCTGGCCTACAACCCTCTTTACGATCTGATGTATCAGGCCGGTGTGCCGCTGCGCTATATGCGGATTTGCGAACCCTTCGGCCCGGAGCAGCGCCAGGGGCTCTGGCTGTACCACGTGCTGGAGCCAGAACGTTGGGCAGCCATTTGCCAGCGCGTAAACGGCGTGCACAGCGGCGGCATTTACGCAGGATACGACAACAAATTTTACGGCCATCGCAAACTCGATAAACCCGAGCACCATAGTTGGAAGAGCTACGCCTTGTTCCTGCTGGATAGCATGCCGCGTCCAACTGCCGAGCATTATCGTAATAAAATTGCGGTCTATCTGCATTGGTATCAAAAACAGGGAATGGAAGATATCCCCGATAGCCAGGAGAGCGACATCGGCACCCGGGATATCCCTTCATGGCGGCGCGTCTGCAAAGTGTTATTAAACAATGATTACTGGTGTCGCCAGCTCTCATTTAGCCCAACCAAAGCCACCCGTTATAAAAACTACTGCGAGCGCATAAGTAAAAAACGCCAACAATGGGGACTGCTATGCAACAACGACTAATCACCCAAATAGAAGCGTATTTGGCTACGCTGTCGGAAGAGGAAAAAATCGACGCGCTGAATCACTTTCGCCAGGCTCTGCACCGCCATAGCCCCTTTCACAACCAGCCGGTCGACTGCGTGCTATGGGTTAAACAGGAAGAAGTCAGCCCCAACGATTACAACCCGAACAACCTTGCGCCGCCGGAAAAACGTCTGTTATTAACCTCGCTGGAGGCTAATGGTTTCACGCAACCGATCGTGGTGCAGAGTCAGCAGCCAAAACGCTATACCATCGTTGACGGTTTTCACCGCCACGAGCTGGCAGGCAGTAGGACATCGTTGAAAAAACAGCTCAAGGGATATTTGCCAGTCACCTGTCTGACAGCAAACAGCCACCCCCGCGATGCCCTGATGGCCGCCACTATTCGCCATAACCGGGCGCGCGGGCGCCATCAGATCCACGCGATGTCGGAAATTGTCCGCGAGCTGACCAATCTCGGCTGGAGCAATAGCAAAATCAGCAAAGAGCTAGGGATGGATGCCGATGAAGTGCTGCGCCTGAAGCAAATTAACGGTCTGGCCGAGATGTTCGCCGACCGTCAATTTTCTCAGGCATGGACGGTGAAATAGCTACAGGCGACGCAGCCGCTCTGCTGCCGCCTGCAGGGTCTCCGGCTGCTTGGCGAAGCACAGGCGAATCAGTTTATGCGGGAACGGATCGGCACAGAATACCGACAGCGGGATCGCCGCCACGCCGACTTCAGTGGTCAGCCAGCGACAAAAGCTGACGTCATCAAGGTCAGAGATGGCGCTATAGTCGGCCAGCAAGAAGTAGGTCCCTTCACAAGGCAAAATCTCCAGCCGGCTATCGCGTAGCGCATCGATAAACAGATCCCGACGCTGTCGATAAAACGCAGGTAGCTCGCGGTAGTGCTCCGGCTGCGCGCGCAGCATATCCGCCAGCGCCAATTGAGCGGGCGTATTGACGGCAAACGTCAAATACTGGTGCACCTTACGCAGCTCGGCGCTGATGGCGGCAGGCGCCACGCAATAACCCACTTTCCAGCCGGTCATGTGAAAGGTTTTACCGAAAGAAGAGACCGCTACCGCCCGCTCGCGCAGCTGCGGATGGGCCAGCACGCTGGTATGGCCCTGCTCTGCAAAACAGATATGTTCATACACTTCGTCGCTGATAACGTAGATTTCCCGTTCAGCGATCGCCTGCCACAACGCGGCAAAATCTTCCCGCTGCCAGACCGTGGCTGATGGATTATGCGGCGTATTAAGAATCACCAAACGGGTGCGGTCGCTTAACGTGGCGGCAAACTGCTGCCAGTCAACGCGGAAATGCGGCGGCTGCAGAGCAATACGTTTCAGCACCCCGCCGGAAAGTTCTATCGCCGGCGCGTAGCTGTCATAGCTCGGGTCAAAGCAGATCACCTCATCGCCGGCTCTGACCAGCGCGGTGATCGCCGCATACAGCGCTTCGGTCGCCCCCGCGGTGACGGTAACATCGCTATTCGCATCCGGGCGATAGCCATACAGCTCAGCGGTTTTATCGGCAATGGCTTCGCGCAGCGCCGGTACGCCGGTCATCGGAGCGTACTGGTTAGCCCCCTGGGCGACGTGCCAGGCCAACCGTTCCTGTAGGTAACGCGGGCCATCAAAATCCGGAAAACCTTGTGATAGATTGATGGCCTGATGCTGCTGCGCCAGCGCGCTCATCTGGGTAAAAATGGTGGTGCCTAATGCAGGGAGTTTACTCTCAGGAATCAGTGGCTTATTGCTCATTCTCTTTGTTCCGATTGTAATGCTGTTGTTGAAGCCACTATAACACGATGTTAATATTTGGCAATCAAGACGCTTAGACGTCTAAATGCTAACGTTATTTCGCTTGCCGCAGGCAGGCGGCAAACCGACGCCACCGGCAGCACGGCGCACTATCCACTCTGGAGATACCATGATCCGCGCTATCGTGACCGATATTGAAGGCACCACCAGCGACATTCGCTTCGTCCATAACGTCTTATTCCCCTATGCCCGCGAGCGGCTGGCCGCTTTTGTCAGCGCACAGCAGTATGTCGAGCCGGTCAGTACCATTCTCGACAATCTGCGTACAGAAATCGCCGCTCCCGAAGCCAGCGCCGCAGCGCTTATCGACACGCTATTCCGCTTCATGGACGAAGATCGTAAATCCACGGCGCTGAAAGCGCTGCAGGGCATTATCTGGCGCGAGGGCTATCTGAACGGCGACTTTACCGGCCATCTTTATCCCGATGTACTCCCGGCGCTGGAGAAGTGGAAGGCGATGGGCATTGATTTATATGTATATTCCTCAGGCTCGGTCGCCGCGCAGAAATTGTTATTTGGCTACAGCGACGAAGGTGATATTACTCATCTCTTCAGCGGCTATTTCGATACCCTGGTCGGCGCCAAACGCGAAGTTCAATCCTATCGCACTATCGCCGAACAACTGGGGCATAGCCCGGCGAGCATTCTGTTCCTCTCTGATATCCATCAGGAACTGGACGCCGCCGAAGCGGCAGGTTTACGCACCCTGCAGCTGGTACGCGGCGACCGCGACCCGGCCAGCCATCATCCACAGGTTCAGCGTTTTGACGACATCGACCCGGAGCAACTTCCCGCATGAGCGAATTAACTATTTTTTCCGTTAACGACGCCAGCCATCCACGCTGGCACAGCAGCAACGCCGATGAGATCCAGCAGCAATTGCGCGCAAAAGGGGTGCGTTTCGAGCGCTGGCAGGCCGACCGCTACCTGGGCCCGGCGCCAACCGCTGAAACCGTTATTGCGGCCTATCAGCACGCGATTGATAAACTGGTGGCTGAAAAGGGCTACCAGAGCTGGGATGTCATTAGCCTGCGGGCGGATAATCCGCAGAAAGAGGCGCTGCGGGCTAAATTCCTCAATGAGCATACCCATGGCGAAGATGAAGTGCGCTTCTTTGTCGAAGGCGCCGGGCTGTTTTGCCTGCATATCGGCGATGAAGTCTTTCAGGTGCTGTGCGAAAAGAACGATCTGATCTCCGTCCCGGCGCATACGCCGCACTGGTTCGATATGGGTTCGGAGCCGAATTTCACCGCCATTCGTATTTTTGACAATCCGGAAGGCTGGATAGCGCAGTTCACCGGCGATGCTATCGCCGATGCCTATCCGCGCTTACCCTAACCTTTATGCATAGCGGCGGCGCAGCAGCTCGCATTCGAAGAGAAATTCGAGCCCTTCCAGCTGACGCCGCGCCTCGCTAACATCCCTGCCCCAGCAGGTTAAGCCGTGGCCGCGGATCAAAAATCCATAACGCAAAGGATGGCTACGGGCATACGCTTCAACCCGCTCCGCCAGCGCCTCAATATCCTGATCGTTATCAAAAATCGCCACCGGTACGCTATCGAGATGGCTATGCTGCCCGCTCAGCGTTTTTTGCATTTCATAGCCCTGCAGCTGCAGGGTATCGCTGGTTTCAAGACGTGAGAGCACCGTAGCGTGCACGGTATGCACGTGCAGCACGACGTTCGCTTCAGGAAACAGGCGATAAACCAGCGTATGCAAGCCGGTTTCCGCCGACGGTTTACGGCCCGACGGCGCGCGATTGCTGGCGATGTCCACCTGTAAAAAATCGTCGCTGGTCAGGCTGCCCTTATCGCGCCCCGATTCACTTAACCAACACCAGCGCGCATCCTCGCGTACTGACATATTGCCGCCGGTTGCCGGCGCCCACCCTTTGGCGCCAATCCAGTGACAGGTGGTCACCAGTTGTGCGAGTCGCTCTTGCCACATAATCGTTCCTTATCACTGTTAACCGTTACGCCAGCGGCGCAAAAATACCGTCCGCCACCTGCTGTGGCGTGACCACGCCGCTATCCAGCACCCAACCGCTGATTAACGCAGCTGGCGTCACGTCAAAGGCCGGGTTATAAACCGGCGCGTTTTCTGGCGCCCACTGCACGGCACCAAAGCTGCCTTTTACGCCGGTCACCTCTTGCGCCGCACGCTGTTCAATCGGGATCGCCGCGCCGTTCGGGCAGTAGCGATCGAGAGTGGTTTGCGGCGCCGCCACGTAGAAAGGAATACGATGATAGTGAGCCAGCACCGCCAGCGAATAGGTCCCAATTTTATTCGCCACGTCGCCGTTGGCGGCGATACGATCCGCGCCGACCCATACCGCATCAACCTGCCCCTGCGCCATTAGGCTGGCGGCCATTGAGTCGGTAATAAGCTGATACGGCACGCCCAGCTCCCCCAATTCCCAGGCGGTCAGGCGCCCGCCCTGCAGCAGCGGCCGCGTCTCATCGACCCAGACGTTAGCCACCTTGCCCTGTTCATGGGCCAAAGCGATAACCCCCAGCGCGGTGCCAACCCCCGCCGTCGCCAGGCCACCGGTATTACAGTGGGTCAACAAACGGCTACCCGGCGTTACCAGCGCATTGCCAGCTTCGGCAATGCTGGCGCACAGCTGTTTATCTTCCGCAATCAGGCTCAGCGCTTCGCTCTCCAGCGCCTGCGGATAGTCATCCTGCGCCAGCGCCTGCTTCATACGATCGAGATTATTCATTAAATTGACCGCCGTCGGCCGCGCCGCGCGCAGGGTTTCCAGCGCCTGAGTGAGCTCGTCGCGGGATAAGCCGCGCTGCGCCAACAGCGCCAGCAGCAGACTGGCGGAGAGACCAATCAACGGCGCGCCGCGCACCCGCAAAGCATGAATATGGTCCACCAGCAGCGCAACGTTATCCGCCGCCAGCCAGCGTTTTTCCTGCGGCAATGCCTGTTGATCGAGAATAAAAAGCTGATTTTCGCTTACCCGCAGGCTGGTGGTCTGTAGTGTCTGCATATCGTTAAATCCCTGTTGCGTTGTTGTATCACATTGTGTCAGGATGAAATCCAGATGTATAGACGTCTGAACGGCTTAATTCAGCACTTTTGAGGATCGAGGCAATGTCGCAATACCATACCTTCACGGCCAGCGATGCGGTGGCTTACGCACAACAATTTGGCGGGCTCGACGATCCGTCTGAGCTGGTGTCGGCGCAGGAGGTAGGCGACGGCAATCTCAATCTGGTGTTCAAAATTTTCGATGCTCAGGGCGTGAGCCGGATTATTGTTAAGCAGGCGCTGCCCTACGTGCGCTGCGTCGGCGAATCCTGGCCGCTGACCCTCGACCGCGCGCGCCTCGAAGCACAGACCCTGGTCGCCCACTATCAGCACAGCCCGCAGCATACGGTACACATTATTCATTTCGATCCCGCTCTGGCGGTGATGGTGATGGAGGACCTTTCCGATCACCGTATCTGGCGCGGCGAGCTTATCGGCAACGTCTACTATCCGCAGGCAGCAGGCCAGTTGGGCGAATATCTGGCGCAGACGCTGTTCCACACCAGCGATTTCTATCTCCATCCGCATGAGAAAAAAGCGCAGGTGGCGCAATTTATCAATCCGGAAATGTGCGAGATCACCGAGGATCTGTTTTTTAACGATCCGTATCAGATCCACGAGCGCAATAACTACCCGGCGGAGCTGGAAGAAGAGGTTGCCGCCCTGCGTGAGGACGCTCAGCTTAAACTGGCGGTCGCGGCGCTGAAGCACCGCTTTTTCTCACAGGCCGAAGCCCTGCTGCACGGCGATATTCATAGCGGCTCCATCTTCGTCGCTGAAAATAGCCTTAAAGCCATCGATGCGGAATTTGGCTATTTCGGCCCTATCGGTTTTGACGTCGGCACCGCCATTGGCAATTTGTTGCTTAACTATTGCGGTCTACCTGGCCATCTCGGCATTCGCGATGCCGCCGCCGCGCGCGAACAGCGGCTCAACGATATACAGACCTTGTGGCACACCTTCAGCGAGCGTTTCCAGACGTTAGCAACGGAGAAAACCCGCGATGCGGCGCTGGCCTGCCCCGGTTACGCCTCAGTATTCCTCAAAAAAGTATGGTGCGATGCCATTGGATTCTGCGGAACTGAACTGATACGCCGCAGCGTCGGGCTTTCACACGTCGCCGATATCGATTCGATTCAGGACACGGCCATGCGCCACGAATGCCTGCGCCATGCAATTACGCTCGGCAAAGCGCTGATCGTCATCGCCGAGCGTATCGATAGCGTGGACGAACTTATCGCCCGCGTACGTCAGTACAGCTAACCGCGTGATTATTTATGTTGGGCTTCCAGGGTGGCAAACCACGGGGCAATAAAGTCTTCGGTCTGCCCCCAGCCAGGGATGATTTTCCCCAGCGACGCCACGTTGGCCGCCCCCGGTTGTGCCGCCAGCAGCGCCTGCGGAATGGCCGCCGCTTTGAAATCGTAGGTAGCCGGGGTGCTTTCCCCGGCAATCTTATTGGCAATCAAGCGTACGTTGGTGGCGCCAATGAGTTTCGGATCGACCGCCACGCTAACCTTCCACGGGCTACCGGCCTCCCGCATCAGCTGTAAATCCTGATTGGAAATATCGATGCTGTAGAGTTTGATTTCGCTGCGCCCGTTTTCTTTCAGCGCCTTATAGGCTCCCTGGCTAAAGGCATCCCACGTCCCCCAGATGGCGTCAATTTTACCTTTAGGATACTTAGCCAAAATTGCGCCGACCTTGTTAGCGGTGTCACCCTGCACGTCGGATGAAACGGCGCCGATAGACTCCAGCTCTTTAATCCCCGGATTTTGTTTAAGCAGCGTCTGGTAGGCTGCCTGGCGGCGCTCCATTGGCGGGAAGCCTGCCACCCATAGCTTGATAATGTTGGCCTTGCCGTTGAAGTCTTTTACCAGTTGGCCAAAAGAGAGCTCGGTCAACGAGGCGTCATCCTGCTGGCTAACCGTCACGCCGGGGACAGATCCCTGCACCGCGGTATCGAACACCGCCACTTTAATCCCGGCATCGACCGCTTTTTTCACCAGCGCGGTCGAGTAGGGATCGCGCCCCTGGGAAAGAATAATACCGTCGTATTTCTGGCTAATGGCCTGATTGACGAAATCCTGGAACTTCGCGTCATCACCGTTGCTCAGGAAAGCGCTGACTTTAAAACCGAGCTTTTTACCTTCCTGAATCGCCCCGGCGACAAACTGGGTAGTGTTATCGTCAGAACCGAGATTGCGAATCACCGCGATGCGGATCGGGCCGTTATGCTCAGCTATCGCCGCCGGAACCGGCGTCGGGGTCTGCGCCAGCGCTGCCATCGACTGCAGCAGGCCCAGCGCCATAAGAGAAAGTGCTATCTTTTTCATTTTGTTTACCCTGTATAGTGTTAGGTACGGCGCTGAAAATAGGTCAGTGCCAGCGCGCCAGCCAGCACCAGCCCTTTAATAATGTCCATCGCGTAATAGGGCACCGACAGCATCACCAGGCCATTGGAAAGCACGCCAAGGATAACCGCTCCCACCAGCGTTCCCAGCGCATTCGGCTTGCCGGAGCCCGCCAGCGAAAAGCCGATCCACGCCGCCGCGACCGCGTCCATCAGGTAACCGCCGCCGGCGTTCACCTGGGAAGAACCAATCCTTGATGCCAGCAGAATGCCGCCCAGCCCGGCCAGCAGCGAGGCAATCACGTAGGCCGCCACTTTATAGCGCGTGATCCGCAGGCCGGAGAGTCTCGCCGCCTCCGGGTTGCCGCCGATGGCGTACATCCGCCGCCCGTGGGTGGTGAACGACAGCGCCAGCTGCGCGATTAGCGTTACCACCAGCATGATAATGACGATAGTCGGTACCTGCCCCAGCGCGCCAAACGCCGCCGGAATCGTGCCTTCAGCCATATCGCCGCTCGGCAACACCATATTTTCGGTGATCGAGCCGCCGTAGCTGTAGGTCATCGCCACCCCCTGAATCACAAACAGGCTGGCAAGCGTGGCGAGCATGTCAGGAATGCGCAGCACCACGATCAGAAACGCGTTGAATAACCCCACCAGCGTACAGAGCGCGAGGGTAATCAGAATGGCTTCAGTGGTGTTCAGGCCGTGCCAGACAAACAACGAAATCACTAACGCATTCGCCAGCGACGCCGTCGACCCCACCGACAGATCGAAACCGCCGATAGTGAGCGAAATCGACACCCCAATGGCAATCACCGTCACGATAGCGATGGAGCGCAGAATGTTGATGATGTTAAAGGGATCAAGAAAGTTATCTGAGGCTAAACCAAAGACGCCAACCAGCAGCACCACGGTCAGCAACATGCCCCATTTATAGAGAAAATCGAAAAACCGCTGACGGCCCGATACCGTCGCGTTGACTGCCAGGGCCTTGCTCACGCTGCCGCTCCTCCGGTGGAGTAATAAAGAATCGTCTCTTCCCGCGCTTCGGTGCCGGGAATTTCCGCCACAATGCGCCCATCCCATAACACGCAGATGCGATCGCACAGGCCCACCAGCTCGGAAAATTCGCCGGAGACGTAAATCACGCCCCGCCCCTCCCGCGCCAGGCCATCAATTAACTGAAACAGATCGGTTTTCGCTTTCACGTCCACCCCTTTCGTCGGCTCGTCGAAAATCAGCACGTTTGCGCTGCCGCGCAGCCATTTACCGATGGCTACTTTTTGCTGATTACCGCCGGAAAGCCGACGTAGCGTCTGCCCCGGCCCGGTGGCGCGCACGCCGATACGGGCAATAACCTCCTGCGCCCACCGCCACGCTTGCCGATGGCCGAACAGGCTCCAGCGCGAAAAGCTGTTATCGGCGCTGACCGCCAGATTCATGGCGATCGCCTCATCGATGAATATCCCCTCTTTACGCCGCTCTTCCGGCACCAGCGCCAGCCCCTGGAGGACGGAATCGGCCGGATCGCGCGGCCGCCACGGCCGGCCATTCAGTTCGCCGTGGCGCAGGCGGCTTTCGCTGGCGCCGAATAAGGCTTTGCAGAGTTCAGTTTTCCCCGCGCCCGCCAAGCCGGCGATACCGAGAATTTCCCCCTTATGCAGGCGTAGCGAGATATCCTGCAACAGCGCTTCGTCATGCAAACCGTCAACCTTCAACAGCACCTCTTCGCCATGCGGCGGACGCGCAGGCGGGAAAATATCGCTCAACTCGTGGCCGAGCATTTTTTCGACGATCTGTTCGCCGCTGAGTTCGGCCATCGGCCCGCTTTCGATTAAACGGCCATCGCGCAGCACCGTCAGGGTGTCGCAAATCGCTTTCAGTTCATGAATACGATGCGAAATAAAAACCACGCCGATCCCCTGCTGCTGCAGACGACGAACCACCGCAAATAAGCGTGCGCTTTCGTGCTGATCCAACGGCGCGGTGGGTTCATCAAGAATCAAAAAACGGCAGTGGTGCGACAGTGCGCGAGCCAGCAGAATTTGCTGCTTTTCGGCAAGGGTACAGCTATCGATTGAACGTCGAACGTCCAGCGCAATATCAAGCTGCGCCAGCGCTTCGCGCGCCTGCTGACGCACCCGCGACCAGCGAAAAACCGCACCCGGTTCAGCCAGCCTGTCCAGCATGATGTTTTCCGCAATGCTCAGCCCCGGAACCAGCGCAACATCCACCTCCTGCTGTACCAGATGGATCCCCAGTTGCTTTGCATCGCGCGGCGAACGAATGCTAACCGGCTGGTTATTGATCACCACTTCACCTTCGTAATCGGCATGCGTCCCGCATAACACCGCCATCAGCGTCGATTTGCCTGCGCCGTTGGCGCCGGTCAGCGCATGCACCGTTCCGCCCTTAAGGGTAAACGCCACCTTGCTCAGCGCCTGAAAGCCGGAAAAGGCCAGGCTAATGTTATGCATCTCAAGGCGATTCACGCTCATCACCCTCCCCAGGCAATTAATATTCTGATTTAACGAATTTTTCACAGCCGCCGATGCCTGACAACTGCGTAAAAAGCATAAGCTAAAACCAAATAATATTAGCCATCTGGATGTCCAGAGATAACATCAGGTTAGCCCAACACCTATAAGGAGCGCTTCCCGCCCTGGCAGCGCTTTAGCCTGCCGGCGACGTTAACCCCTGACGCTTTGCGCGCGACGTTTGAGAAGGTGGAATACTTCAGCCGTTAATCACCCAGACCATCTATACCTAATGATGATTCTCACCACTCTCGTAACGAGGTCATCATGCAGATCGATTTAACAGGTAAGAAGGTGCTGGTTACCGGCGCCAGCCGTGGGTTGGGTCGCGCTATTGCGCTGTCGCTGGCGCGCGCCGGCGCCGATGTGGTTATTACGTATGAAAAATCGGCCGATAAAGCCCAGGCAGTCGCCGATGAAATTAAGACGCTGGGTCGGTACAGCGAAGCGGTGCAGGCAGACAGCGCCAGCGCGCAGGCCATTCAGGATGCCGTCACCCATGCAGCCCGGGCCCTCGGCGGGCTGGACATTCTGGTCAACAACGCTGGCATCGCCCGCGGCGGTCCACTGGAATCCATGACGCTGGCGGACATTGACGACCTTATCAACGTCAATATTCGTGGGGTGGTCATCGCTATCCAGGAAGCGCTGGTGCATATGTCCGATGGCGGACGGATCATCAACATCGGCAGCTGTTTGGCCAACCGCGTAGCCATGCCGGGCATCGCGGTTTACGCCATGACCAAGTCCGCCCTCAACTCCCTGACCCGTGGCCTGGCGCGTGATTTAGGCCCTCGCGGGATCACCGTTAACCTTGTCCATCCAGGGCCGACCAACAGCGATATGAACCCGGAGGATGGGGAACAGGCGGAAGCCCAGCGCCAGATGATTGCGGTCGGTCACTACGGCCAGCCGCAAGACATCGCCGCGGCGGTCACCTTCCTGGCCAGCCCGGCCGCCGGGCAGATCTCCGGTACGGGGCTCGACGTGGATGGCGGCCTGAACGCCTGATCGCATATTTTCTGCAAGCCTCTGTCGCCCGGCAGAGGCCTTCCCGCGCCGCCTCGACGGGTTACGCTTTGCCTCTTACCTGCGTTTTTTCTCCGCTCTACTGTACTCCATAAGAAATTCGGAATTTATCTAATAGTCTTATTATTTCCTTATGTTTTGTGTGGGCGTACAGTGGAGGTACGGATGAAGATTGTCTGGTCAAAAACGGCAAATAAGCAATTTTCTAAAATCGATAATCGGTATAAGAACCGCATTAAATCCAGGCTGGAGAAGATGAATGATAAAGCTTCACCTATCTCGGATATCAAAAAATTGTCCTTTCCCGAAAACCACTACAGGCTGCGATTAGGTGATTACAGAGCCATCTACACCTTTGGGGATCCGCCGGACGATACCTGCTACGTAGTGGCGGTTAAACGCCGAACCACCACCACCTACCTTCATGAGGAACATACCGAATATGACTATTCAGTACATCAAGGATGAAGAAGGAAAAGACCAGTATGTCGTCATTCCTTACAGTGATTACTTTCGTATGCGCCTGGCTCTGCTGGAGTACGACGACGAGGATGAAAACAATTGGGAAGATATTTCTTATGAATCAGATATCTATGATAACGTAATGCTGCCAGGGGATGTCTGCGACGTGATGCATAAAGAAAACGTCAGCCTGCAGGCCGCGTGGCGTATCCTGCGCGGACTCTCACAGCGGGAGGTCGCGGCTAAACTCGGCATCAGCCAGTCCGCGGTGTCACAGCTGGAAGCGCTGGACTCCCGTCCGCAGAAGCGGACCCGCGAAAAACTGGCGGCGATTTACGGCTGTACCCAGGAGCAAATCAGCCTCTACTTACCGAAAGAAGGCTAGCAGCACTTCGCCCCGCCCTTACCGCCATAGCGCGCGTCCTGGCGTTCGCGAAAGAACTCTTCATAGGTCATCGGCGTCTGATCCGGGTGGGTTATTCGCATATGCTCGACGTAGTTATCGTAATCCGGCACGCCGATCATCATCTTCGCCGCCTGGCCTAAATATTTTCCTGCTTTTGAAAGGGTGTCGAACATAATGAGTTTCTCGCTTATTTCCCTCACCCCAGCCCTCTCCCACAGGGAGAGGGAGGAGAAAAAAGGTAGGCCAAACAGGTTAATGCGCGCGTTTTGCCTGCGCCGTTAAGCCCTGCGCATCCGCGGGCATCGCTTCATACGGCGTCTCTTTCGCCGTCGGTTTATCCTCTTTCAGCGCCGCCAGCGCGGTTTTAATCGAGAACAGCGCCAGAACCACCACCACAATCATAAAGAAGATAGTCAGCCCGGCATCAAGACGGTTATTAAACACCAGCTGCGCCAGCTGCGATTCCGTATACTGCGGCGGAATGGCGCCGCTGTCGATCATCGCCTGGAATTTATTGGCGATGGCCAGGAAACCGACTTTGGTATCCGGGCTAAACGACTTCTGCCAGCCGGCGGTCAACGTACAAATCAGCAGCCAGCTTGTCGGCAGCAGCGCCACCCATGCATAGCGCTGGCGTTTCATCTTGAACAGTACCACCGCGCACAGCATCAGCGCCATCCCTGCCAGCATCTGGTTGGCGATACCGAACAGCGGCCACAGGGTATTAATACCGCCCAGTGGATCGACCACCCCCTGATGCAGGAAGTAGCCCCACGCCAGGACGCACAGCGCGGTCGCCAGCAGGTTAGCCGGCAGCGAGCTGGTTTTTTTCAACCCGGGGCTAATCACGCCCAGCAGATCCTGCAGCATGAATCGCGCCGCGCGGGTGCCGGCATCAACCGCCGTCAGGATAAACAGCGCCTCAAACAAAATGGCGAAGTGGTACCAGAAAGAGACATCCATTAGTCCGCCCAGCGAGCCGTGCAGAATGTAAGCCATCCCCACCGCCAGCGTCGGCGCGCCGCCGGCGCGTGAAATAATCGACTGCTCGCCGACCTCTCTGGCAATCTGGCGCAGCGTATCCGGGGTTATGCTAAAGCCCCAGCCGCTCACTACCTGCGCCGCCGAGGCCACGACATCGGTGGTTCCTGCCGGCGCCAGCACCGCCATCGGGCTGTTCATCGCGAAGTAGACGCCCGGATCGATAATACAGGCCGCCACCAGCGCCATAATGGCGACGAAGGATTCCATCAACATGCCGCCGTAGCCGATAAAGCAGGCCTGCCCTTCGTTGGCCAACATTTTCGGCGTGGTGCCGGAGGAGATCAGCGCGTGGAAGCCGGAAACCGCGCCGCAGGCGATGGTGATAAACAGGAACGGGAACAGGTTGCCGGTCCATACCGGGCCGGTGCCGTCAACGAACTTTGTCAGTGCCGGCATGGTCAGCGTCGGGCGCATAATCAGGATGCCAATCGCCAGCCCAACGATGGTGCCGATTTTCAGGAACGTGGAGAGATAGTCGCGCGGCGCCAGCAGCAGCCAGACCGGCAGTACCGCAGCAACAAAGCCGTAACCCACCAGAATCCAGGTCAGCTGTACGCCGGTGTAATCAAACCACGGCGCCCAGGTCGGGCTTTCCGCCACCCAGCCGCCGGAAATGATCGCGAACACCAGCATCACCAGGCCTATCACCGACACCTCGCCGATGCGCCCCGGGCGCAGATAGCGAATATAGATGCCCATAAAAATCGCCAGCGGGATGGTAAAGGCAACGGTGTATGTCCCCCACGGACTGTGGGTCAATGCTTTCACCACGATCATCGCCAGTACCGCGAGGATGATCACCATGATCATAAAACAGGCCACCAGCGCCAGTACGCCAGCGGTTGGCCCCATCTCCTCTTTAACCAGTTCGCCAAGCGAACGGCCATCGCGACGGGTCGAAACAAACAGCACCATAAAGTCCTGCACGGCGCCGGCCAGCACCACGCCGGCGAGGATCCAGATCATCCCCGGCAGGTAGCCCATCTGCGCGGCAAGCACCGGGCCAACCAGCGGCCCTGCGCCGGCAATCGCCGCAAAATGGTGACCGAACAGCACTTTTTTGTCAGTCGGAACATAATCGAGGCCGTCGTTATGTCGTACCGCCGGCGTCATCCGCGTTGGGTCAACGCCGAGGACGGTTTTGGCGATATACAGGCCGTAGAAACGATATGCGATCAGATAAACGCAGACCGCCGCGACGACAATCCACAGCGCATTTATCTGCTCACCCCGGTTTAAGGCGATATAGCCGAGGGCAAAGGCTCCAATCACGGAGAGCAGTGTCCAGATAAGGTATTTCCCTGAATTATTCATTGTTGTGGTCCACCGGTAGGGTAATCAGGATGTTACAGTTTGTTTCTAGAACACAACGCAGAGTTTAACAACTTCGAAACAGCGCAGATGCCATGCCGCGGCGGAGATTTGTCTCACATTGCTAGCGAGATCACTTAAGACAGGAAAATAAATGAAAGGATTACCGTGAACGGTGCCGTTTTTTTGTCGGGTGGCGGCTAACGCCTTACCCGACCTACAGATCCGTAGCCCGGCTTAGCGCAGCGCAAGCCGGGGAAATAGCAGCGTCTTAGCCAAGCACCGCGGTTCCCAGACGACAGGTGCAGCAGCGCCGCCCTTTTTCGTCATACACCACAATTTCCCAGCTCTGACTCTGGCGGCCAAGATGCAGCGGTCGGCATTCGCCGCGCACTTTACCGCTGGAGACCGGACGATGGTGGGTAGCGTTAAGCTCGGTGCCCACCACACATTGCCCTTCTTCGGTCATCAGCCAACCGGCCATCGAGCCCAGCGTCTCCGCCAGCGCCGCGGAAGCGCCGCCGTGCAACAGGCCAAACGGCTGATGCGTGCGCGCATCCACCGGCATCTCCGCCTCCAGCAGCGCCTCCTCCAGCCGGGTGTAGACAATACCCAGATGCGCCACCATGGTGTTTTCGCTGCTGGCGTTCAGCGCCGCAAGCGTGAGCTCTCGTTTCCAGGCCATCTACGCCCCCAGCGTCGAGCCGCCATCGACCACAATATCCTGCAGCGTAATATGGCTGGCGTGAGAAGAGGCGAGGAACAAAATGGCATTGGCGATCTCCTGCGGTCGGGCGATTTTGCCCAGCGGGATGCCAAGCTTAAACTGCTCGCCAAATCCGCGGATCCGCTGCTGTTCAGCATCTTCATTGACCCACAGGGTACGTTGCATATCGGTGTCGGTGGAGCCCGGCGATACCAGGTTGCAGCGCACGCCGCTGCCTGCCAGCTCAAGCCCGACAGTCAACGCCAGGCTTTTCAGCGCCGCTTTCGAGGCGCCATAGGCGCTCATGCCGATACGCGGCGTATGCGCGGCATCGGAGGCGACGGTGACGATCGCCCCGCCCCGCTGACGGCGGAACTGCGCCATCGTCTGCTGAAACAGATTAAACGCGCCGCCGACGTTCACCGCGAAAGTCTGCTGCCAGTCCTCCGCGCTCAATTGATCGGTCGCCCCCATGCGCAGGATCCCGGCGGCATTCACCAGCACGTCCAGTCGTTCGATATCGTTGAGCAGACGCGCGCAAACGTCGCGTACCTGGTCGGCATCGGCGACGTCGAGCATTTCGGTGGCAAACGGATAACCTTCGCCGTCAAAGGCAAGGTCGAAACCGGTGACGTTGGCCCCGGCCTCGACGAAAGCCAACGCGGTGGCATAGCCAATGCCTTTACCTGCGCCAGTCACCCACACGGTCTGGCCGTGAAAATCCAGCGCCGCCATTATTTCACCTCGCGGGAGAGCAGCGCCCACCAGGCGTCGATGGTCGGGTTTTTCGCCAGCATCACGAAGTCGATATCGCCGTGTACTTTGCGCCAGCGGGCGGCCAGCGCCATCATACGCACCGAATCCAGACCGTAGTCGATCAGGTTTTCATCATCCAGCGGTTCGTCGGATTCGTCGAGCAGCGGCAGTATTAGTGCGCGCAGCGCCGCTTTGGAGGCCGGCAGCGGCAACAATTCTTCGGTCATCACCACGCGTCCAGAACGGCCGGCGACGTATTTCAGCGCCATCAAATGCTCTTCGCGGCTGAAATCTGCCAGCGCGTCGGCGACAAAGAACGGTTTGATATCGCGCATAAAAGCGTCGGTGGCGGTGGTCATGCAGCCGATATGGGCGTAAACGCCGGTGATGATCAGCTGGTCGCGGCCGGTCTCTTTCAGCATCTCTTCAAGCGGTGAGCGATGAAACGCGCTGTAGCGCCATTTCACCAGCACCGTATCCTGTTCATCCGGCGCCAGCGCGGCAATCACCTGCTGCTGTTCCGGCGAGCGAGTCAACCCCGGCCCCCACATATCATTCAGCAGGGCGCGGTCTTCATCGCTCTGCTCTTTCGGCTGGGCGGTGTAGTACACCGGAATGCCGTTTTGTTTGCAGAAGTCGCGCAGGGCGGCGATATTGGCCACCACTTTTTCCATCATCGCGCTGTTTTCGCCCCAGAAGTTGAGGAAATACTCCTGCATATCGTGGATCAGCAGCGCGGCGCGCGACGGCTCAAAGGCCCAGTTAACTTTGTTGGCCGGAATATCGCTGGCTTCCGGCAGCGCGTAAGCCTGTAATTTAGGGATTGCCATTCTCTGTTCTCCTTCAGCCCAGCTTGCCTTCGGCCAGCCACTGACGTAATTGTTTTTTATCGACTTTGCCCACCGGCGTCAGCGGCAGCGCGGCAACGCACTCCACGCGATCCGGCAATTTAAATTCCGCCACGCCCTGCTCGCGCAGGAAACGGCGCACCGCGACGGCGCGCAGCGGCGATGTCACCACCAGATAAGCACAGCTCTTCTCGCCCAGCAGATTGTCTTCAATGCTAACCAGCGCGGCGTGGATCACCGCCTCATGGCGCAGCAGCAGGTTTTCTATCTCTTCAGCGGCGATCTTCTCGCCGCCGCGGTTGATCTGATCTTTTTCCCGGCCCTGGACGGTGATATAGCCATCTTCATCGATCGAAATCAGATCGCCGGAGCAGTAAAATCCATCGGCATCAAAGGCTTCAGCGTTATGTTGCGGACTGTTGTAATAGCCGCGGAAGGTATAAGGGCCGCGGGTCATCAGACGGCCCACTTCGCCGCGCGGCAGCGGGTTACCGTCGGCATCCGCCACCCACACTTCGTCGTCAGGACACATCGGGCAACCCTGGGTGTTGATAATTCGCTGCGGGCTATCGTTGAGGCGGGTGTAGTTAACCAGCCCTTCCGCCATGCCGAACACCTGCTGCAGCTGGCAGCCGATTTCCGCCGGGATACGCACGGCGAGCGTCGCGGACAGGCGCGCTCCGCCAACCTGCAGCAGCTGCAGCGATTGCAGTTGCGCGTTGCTGCCCCATTCATGAATAGCCTGCAGCCACAGGCTGACCGCCGGCGGCACCAGCGACGCGACGTTAATCTGATGTTTTTCGATCAGCGGGAAACACAACGTGGCGCTCGGGTCAGCGGCGAGGATCACCCGGCCGCCGGCGAGAAAGACGCCCAGCGATCCCGGCGAGCTCATCGCATAGTTGTGCGCCGCCGGCAGCGCGTTGAGATAGCGCGTGTCGGCGTTAATACCGCAGATCTCGTTGCTGCGGCGGATACTGTAGTCGTAATCGTTATGGGTTCGCGGAATAAGCTTCGGCGTCCCGGTGCTGCCGCCGGAGAGCTGGAAAAAAGCCACTTCGTCAGCCGGCGTCGGATTGGCGACAAAGTTATCCGCCGTGCGGTTAATTTCCGTTGCCAGGTCGCGCTCGCCGCCATCGTTACGCAGCAGCGCGACACGCAGCGAAGGATGCTCAGCGATAAAACCATTAAGGAAACTATCGTCAGCAAACAGCGCGTGCTCGCGATCGGCAATCAGCAGCACCGGTTTAATCTGCGCGGCATAGGCGTTAAGTTCGCTGCGCTGATGGCTAAACAAAGCGTTAACCGGTGCGACGCCGATGCGCAGCAGCGCAAAGAAAGTAATGTAGAACTCGGCGACGTTGCCAAGCTGCACCAGCGCGGTTTCTCCGCGCTTGAGTCCCTGATGCTGCAGGGAGGATGCGAGGTTATCCACCAGTTGGTTAAACTGGCGGTAGCTAATCTGCCGCTCGCCGTCGATAATCGCCACGGCGTCATTGTCCGCATGACGAGTAATCAGATTGGTTAACGGCAGATCCTGCCAGTAGCCTTTTTGACGATAGCGGGCCGCAAACTCTTCCGGCCAACGGGTAAATGCAATCATCCTTGCCTCTTAATTCAAGCCAAATACGTTGAGCATGGTGGTGAGTTTGACGCCGGTTTCACGCCATTCGCCCAGCGGCGAAGAGGCCGGGACGATACCCGCGCCGGCAAACAGGCGTAGCGAGCGTTGATGTAAGCGCGCGCAGCGGATGGTCACCACCCATTCGCCGTTGCCTTCGTCATCGCACCAGCCGACAATGCCGCCAAACAGTTGGCGATCGAAGGGTTCGAGCTCGGCAATCAGCCGCTTCGCCACCTGGTGCGGGAAGCCGCTCAGCGCCGGGGTCGGGTGCAGTAGGCAGGCCAGCGACATGGCGTTTTCTTCCGCCAGCGCCGTACCTTCGATCGGCGTCGCCAGATGCCAGAGCGTCGGGGTGGTAATCAGCTGCGGCGACTCCGGTAGCGACAGATGACTGCTGCGCGGGCCAAGCACGCTCTTCATCGCCTGCGTCACCAGCTCGTGCTCATGGCGATCTTTGCCCGACGCCAGTAGCTTGTTACCCGCTTCCCGGTCCAGCACATCGTCAGGCTGGCGGCGGGCGGAGCCGGCCAGCGGCAGCGAACTGAAGTGCAGCCCTTCTTTACGCAGCAGCAGTTCCGGGCTGGCGCCCAGCAGCACATCACCATTGGACAGTGGAACATGGAAATTAAAGCTCGCCGGGTTCTGGGCGATCAGCCGCTCCAGCAGCGCGCCGCTATCGACCCGGTCGCGGGTCGTAATATCAATCAGCCTTGAGAGCACCACTTTGTCGACTTCCGGAGTCGCCGTCAGCGCGGCGGCGCGTTCCACCATCGCCAAAAACTCGTCCTGTTCCGGGATCTCCTGACGATCGACAACATCCATAGCTTTGAGCGGCGCCGCGTAACGCGCGGACTGCTGTTTGTCGGTACGGGAGAAGGTTTCCCAACGTTCGGGAATATAGAGCTCGGAAGGCTGATTGGTGTCGAACGGAATCGCCCCGACCATGACCGGCTTGCGGATCCCCGCCGCACGGGCTTCGGCAAAAGCGGCCGCCATTTTCTGCTGGAACTCGCCGTTCAGCGAATCACCGCCGACGGCAGGCTGGGAAAAACGGCTAAAACAGCCGGTGGTGCTGAAGCTGCGGTACGGCGACATAAAGAAGAAGCTTTGCGGCGACAGGGTCTGCGTTTTTTCCTGTACATCCTCAGCCAGTGACGTTTCCATATCATCCTCCAAAAACGATAAAGATATTAAGAATAATTATCATTTATATTTTTGTTGGCTAACCTAAAAGGTATTGCTCTCCTTGTCAACCGCACAAACAGCAGGTTATGCGACTTACACTTGCATCCGGACAATACAATGTTGAAAATGAGACGTATTTACTACAACTTACTCAGGATGCGAATTCGTGAATTTTGCCACTTTTTGCCGTCGTACTTTACTCGCCAGCGGGCTGTGCCTTTTAGGAATTAACTCAGCGCTGGCGGCAGACTGGCCGCGTCAGATCGTCGATAGCCGCGGCACTCATACGCTGGAAAGCCAACCGCAGCGCATCGTCTCGACCAGCGTCACCCTCACCGGATCGTTGCTGGCTATTGATGCGCCGGTGGTCGCCAGCGGCGCGACCACGCCGAATAACCGCGTGGCTGATGCGCAGGGCTTTCTGCGCCAGTGGGGCGATGTCGCTAAAAAGCGCAACCTGGCGCGACTGTATATTGGCGAACCCAGCGCCGAAGCGGTGGCGGCGCAGATGCCGGACCTGATTCTGATAAGCGCCACCGGCGGCGATTCCGCGCTGGCGCTGTACGACCAGCTGTCGACTATCGCGCCGACCCTTATCATCAACTACGACGATAAAAGCTGGCAGACGCTTCTTACCCAATTAGGGCATATTACCGGTCACGAAAAGCAGGCGGACGCGCGCATTGCCGAATTCAATAAACAGCTCGTTTCGTTAAAAGAGAAACTAAAGTTGCCGCCGCAGCCGGTCACCGCGCTGGTTTATACCGCCGCGGCGCACAGCGCCAATATCTGGACGCCGGAATCAGCGCAGGGTCAGATGCTGGAACAGTTAGGCTTTAAGCTGGCGACGCTGCCGGGTAACCTGCACACCAGCCAGAGCCAGGGTAAGCGTCACGACATCGTACAGTTAGGCGGCGAGAATCTGGCGGCGGGTATCAACGGCGAAAGCCTGTTCCTGTTCGCCGGCGACCAGAAAGACGCCGAGGCCATTTACGCCAACCCGCTACTGGCGCACCTACCGTCGGTTGCCGCTAAACGCGTTTATCCGCTGGGGACCGAAACCTTCCGTCTGGACTACTACAGCGCCATGCTGGTGCTGCAGCGTTTATCGGCGCTCTTTGCCTGACTCTCTCCCCGGCGCCCTGCGCCGGGATCTCATTTCACATCATCACCCACATCATCATGTTGTTATAAAAGAATTTTTTATTTCTTTCCTCTCTTGGTACCTCATCGGCGCCTCACGCGAATCATCATCGTTTCAGGTGTTGTTTTGTGATTAGCCATCGTCGCCGCCTTCCCTGAATATCTGCCCCACACCACTTGAGGTGGACATTCAACTCAGAAGGAACTTACCGTGACCACTAGCAAATTGATCAAGGGCGATACCCTGACCGAAACCAGCAACGCCGCAGATGGTTTTAACCCGGCAACTGAAGTCAGCAACTACAGCTATACGTCAGACCGCGTCGCTAAACCGGTCTATAACAAATACAAAAGCGCGACCACCAAACCAAAGGTCTTTGGTTACTACACCGACTGGTCTCAGTACGATGGCCGCCTGCAGGGCAGCGATGCGAAAGATAACCGCGGACGCGGCTACGACCTGACCAACGTCTCCCCTACCGCTTACGATAAAATCATCGTTGGTTTCGTCGGCGTGACCGGCTTCCATAAAGTGGATGGCCTGTGGCGTGATGTGGTGGCCGAAGGGGCTGAACAGTGCGGCAAAGTCAAATATGAACCGACTTTCCTCGACCCGTGGGGCGACTTCCAGTCTTACGTTAACGTTGGCCACAGCGTCAGCGGCTGGGATGTCGATCCGAAAACCGTAACCCAGACAAACACCAAAGGCCTGCTCGGCGGTCTGCGCGACCTGCAGGCGAAAGCCAAACAGCAGGGCCACAACCTGGTGCTGTCCATGAGCATCGGCGGCTGGAGCATGAGTAACGGTTTCCATGAAACCGCGGCATCTGATTCCTCGCGTAAAACCTTCGCTAAAGGCGTGGTGAAGCTGTTCAAACAGTTCCCGATGTTCAGCGAAGTGGATATCGACTGGGAATACCCGAACGCCGAAGGCGCCGGCAACCCCTACGGCCCGGAAGATGGTGAAAACTATGCGTTACTTATTGCCGAACTGCGTAAGCAGCTGGATTCTGCCGGCCTGAGCAATGTCAAAATCTCTATCGCCAGCTCCGCCGTGGTGAAGACCTTTGATTATTCCAACGTCAAAGCGCTGATGAATGCCGGTCTGTACGGCATCAACGTCATGACCTATGACTTCTTCGGCACCCCGTGGGCGGAAAGCATCACCCACCACACCAATCTGAAAGCTATTGAGCAAGGCGGCTGGGCGATTAACACCATCGTTGAACATCTGCTGGCGGAAGGTTTCCCGGCTGAGCGCATCAACATCGGTTACGCCGGCTATACCCGTAACGGCCGCAACGCCGAGCTGGAATCGCTGTCTCCGCTGAAAGGCACCTATAACCCGGGTAACGGCACCACCGTCGGTACCTTTGAATCCGGTACCAACGAATGGTATGACGTCATTTATAACTACCTGGATCTGGAAAACCAGAAAGGGCGTAACGGCTTTAACGTTTATACCGACCAGGTGGCTGACGCTGATTTCCTCTACAATCCTGAATCCAAACTGTTTATGTCGCTGGATACCCCGCGCACCGTCAAAGCCAAAGGGGAATACGCTGCCAGCCTGGGGCTGGGCGGTCTGTTTACCTGGACTATCGACCATGATAACGGCGTGCTGGTTAACGCCGCCCGTGAAGGTCTGGGCTACGAAATCGCCTCTGAAGTTATCGATATGGACCCGTTCTATTTCGAAGGCATTAACGTTGTGCCTGCTGATGAACAAGAAGACGATAAGTCAGAAGATGAGCCAACTGAACCGACGGTAAACCATGCGCCGGAAGCGGCAATTGAAATGATGGTCGTAGGCGGCTCCCGCGTACGCCTGTCCGGGGAAAAATCGTCTGATGAAGATAGCGACGAGCTGAGCTACAGCTGGGGCGTGCCGGCAGCCATTGATGTTGCGGATAAAACCGCCGCGGTTATTGAGTTCGATGTACCGGAAGTCACCGCGGATACCGAGTTCACTTTCACGCTGTTCGTTCGCGATACCTGGGGCGAACCGTCAACCCAGCAGCGCTTTATCCTCTCCGTTGTCGTGGCTTCCGGGGACGGTCAGAGTGATGACAAGCCAGCCGATGAGCCGGCAGATGAACCTGCTGACGAAGAAAAAGAGACTGATGACACCACGCCTGCGCAGGATGATGACGTGGTACCATCTGACGACGCCACGCCTTACCCGCTGTGGGATGCCAAAACCGTTTATGGCGGCAACTGGGGTACCTTTGAAACCGTGAGTTGGAAAGGCCACAACTATCAGGTGAAATGGTGGTCTCAGGGCAACCAGCCTGACCTGTACTGCGGCCAGTTCGACGTCTGGAAAGATCTCGGCGCGTACTAAGGGTTATAAATGAAGCCAGGCCCCGGAGCAATCCGGGGCCTTTTTGCTGTTGTCGCGCTTAACTTTCGCAGGCCTGCTCCGGACGCTGAAAACGGCGTAGCTCGCGCAATAAGCCAATCAGTAATACGCCAACAATCACCAGCGCCCAGCCGCTGGCGCTGGCTGAAGCCACCGGGGTCATTACCGCCCCTAATCCACCCAACAGCGCCGCGCCAATAGCATCGCCGGTCACGTTCTGCGCGGTCCACAGGCCATTAATGCGCCCCAGCATATTTTCCGGCGTTTGCGTTTGGATCAACGTGTACTGTAGCAGCGAGCTTATCGCGCTCAGCCAACCAAACAGCGCCAGACAGAGCGCGCCCAGCGCCCAGAACGGCATCACGCTGAACAGCGCAATCGCCACAAACGACCCTACCGTCGTTATCAGCATCAGCGCCCCCGGCTTCGCGGTATGCGCCAGTTGTCCGCTGGTTAACGCCCCCAGCGCCGCGCCAAGCGGAATGGCGGCATACAACAGGCCAATCTGCGAATTTGACATCTGCCAGCCTTCCGCCAGCGCCGGATAAAGCACCCGCACCGCGCTGGCCATCGTCAACAGGCCGCCGAGCAGCGCAATGCCGCCAATAAGCGGGCTATTAAAGAGAAATTTCAGCCCCGCCAGCAACGATTTCAGCGGATGCTCGCGCGGCTGCGGCGGTGGCGGCAGCAGCGGCAGGCGTAGCAGCGTCAGGGTGGTAATGAACGTCCCCGCCGCCGCCAGGCCATAGTTCCAGGCCACGCCGCCGGTCGCCAGCAATAGCCCGCCGATCATCGGCGATATCACCGAACCGAGACGCACGGTCAGCATGGTGATCGCTCCGGCCTGCATCAGGTTTTCGCGGCCGACTAAAGCCGGCGTTGCCGCCAGAAGCGCGGTCACGCCCAAAGAGGCGAAGAAGCCATCCCAGATCCCCAGCAGGTAAATTGCCGCCAGCGAGGGTTCCGGTAGCATAGCGTTCAGGCACAGGCCGACGAAGCCCACGCCGCAGGTGCCACGCGCCAGCAGGATCAGGCGTTTGCGTTCATAACGGTCGGCCAGCACGCCGCCGACCATCAGCCCAATGAACATCGAACAGCCGGTCAGCATCACCGAGAGCCCCACCTGCCAGGTCGAATGGGTCATCATCTGGATTTGTACCGGGATCGCCACGCCTAGCAGGCCAAGAGACAGGATAGAAATAAAGCGAGCGATAAAGACGGCGCGGAACGCCGGATGGGTGCGCAGGAGGCTGACATCAAGCAGCCGGGAAGGTCGGTTCATGCAAGGGCCTTGTCGTTATTTTTCATACCATTTTTATGGTTTCTCATGGTAACATACCTGAATAAAATCGATAACGATAATTAATATCATTATCATATCAGGGATTTGAACTATGTCGTTTTCTACGACCACGGTGCGCGCCGTCGCCGTGCCTGGTCTCTTGTTACTTTTAGCTCTCGCGATTGCGCTCAGCCTGCTTATCGGCGCCAAACCTCTGCCGCCTTCGGTGATTGTCGATGCCTTCTCCGGCAGCTGTCAGAGCGCCGACTGCACTATCGTACTGGATGCCCGCCTGCCGCGTACGCTGGCCGGATTGCTGGCCGGCTGCGCGCTTGGCCTCGCCGGCGCGCTAATGCAAACCCTCACCCGTAACCCGTTGGCCGACCCGGGCCTGCTCGGCGTCAACTCCGGCGCCAGCTTCGCCATCGTGCTCGGTGCGGCGCTGTTGGGCATCACTTCGCCGCAGGAGCAGTTGCTGATGGCCTTTTGCGGCGCCTTCGCCGCGTCGCTACTGGTCGCGTTTACCGGCAGCCAGGGCGGCGGCCAGCTTAGCCCGGTGCGCCTGACCCTCGCGGGCGTAGCGCTGGCGGCGGTCCTGGAAGGCCTATCCAACGGCATCGCCCTGCTCAACCCGGACGTGTATGACCAACTGCGCTTCTGGCAAGCCGGCTCGCTGGATATTCGCACCCTGCAAACGCTGAAAATCGTCCTGCTACCGGTGCTGATTGCCGCCGTGGTAACCCTTTTTCTCAGCCGGGCGCTGAACAGCCTGAGTCTCGGCGCCGACACCGCCACCGCGCTCGGCAGCCGGGTCGCGCGCACCCAGTTAATCGGCCTGCTGGCGATAACCGTCCTGTGCGGCAGCGCGACGGCGCTGGTCGGCCCTATCGCCTTTATCGGCCTGATGATGCCGCATATGGCCCGCTGGCTGGTGGGGGCGGATCACCGCTGGTCATTGCCGGTTACGCTGCTCGCCACCCCCGCCCTGTTGCTGTTTGCCGACGTGCTTGGCCGCCTGTTGGTGCCTGGTGAACTGCGCGTTTCGGTGGTCAGCGCCTTTATCGGCGCGCCGGTGTTGATCTGGCTGGTTCGCCGCCAGCCGCGAGGAGGTGCGCTGTGATGGCTCCCTCCCGCCGCCTGATGTTCTGCTGCCTGCTGCTGATCGCCGCCAGTCTGCTGGTGTCCCTGCTCGGTCTGGGTAATGGCCTGGTGCCGCTCAGCCTTGAACAGGTGGTTTCTGCGCTGCTCGGTGACGCGCCGCGCAACGTCAGCATGGTGGTCACCGAATGGCGCTTGCCGCGCGTGCTGATGGCGCTGCTGATCGGCGCCGGGCTTGGCGTCAGCGGCGCCATTTTTCAGTCATTGATGCGTAACCCGCTGGGTAGCCCGGACGTGATGGGCTTCAACACCGGCGCCTGGAGCGGCGTGCTGGTGGCGATGGTGATGTTCGGCCAGAACCTGACCGCCATCGCGCTGGCGGCGATGCTTGGCGGCGTGCTGACCTCGCTGGTGGTGTGGCTGCTGGCGTGGCGCAACGGCATTGAAACCTTCCGCCTGATCATTATCGGCATCGGCGTGCGCGCCATGCTGGTGGCATTCAATACCTGGCTGCTGCTGCGCGCGTCGCTTGAGACCGCCCTTTCCGCCGGGTTGTGGAATGCCGGTTCGCTCAACGGCCTGACGTGGGGCAAAACCTGGCCATCGGCGCCGCTGATCCTGCTGATGTTAGCGTGCGGCGCGCTGCTGGCGCGGCGGATGCGGCTGCTGGAGATGGGCGACGATACCGCCTGCGCGCTGGGGGTTCGAGTCGAACGTTCACGCCTGCTGCTGATGCTGGTGGCGGTGCTGCTGACCGCTTCCGCCACCGCGCTGGCCGGGCCTATTTCTTTCGTCGCGCTGGTCGCCCCGCATATCGCCCGGCGGATAAGCGGCACCGCACGCTGGGGGTTAACCCAGTCGGCGCTGTGCGGCGCGCTGCTGCTGGCGCTGGCCGATTACTGCGCCCAGCGCCTGTTCATGCCTTATCAGTTACCGGTAGGGGTGGTCACCGTCAGTCTTGGCGGTATCTACCTCATCGCGTTATTAATTCAGGAGTCCCGCAAAAAATGACCGCTGTAACTTCCCGTTTGCGCGGCGACCAGTTGACCCTGGCCTACGGCAAAAAGACCATCGCCGAATCGCTGAACGTCACGATTCCTGACGGCCATTTCACGGCGATTATCGGCCCCAACGGCTGTGGTAAATCAACCCTGCTGCGCACCCTCAGCCGCCTGATGACCCCGTCCAGCGGCCACGTTTATCTCGATGGCGAGCAGATCCAACACTACGCCAGCAAAGAGGTGGCAAAGCGGATTGGCCTGCTGGCGCAGAATGCCACCACGCCCGGCGATATCACCGTACAGGAGCTGGTGGCGCGCGGGCGCTATCCGCACCAGCCGATGTTTACCCGTTGGCGTAAAGAGGACGAAGCAGCGGTAAATAACGCGATGCGGGCGACGGGTATTGTCGACCTCGCGCTGCAGAGCGTGGATACCCTCTCCGGCGGCCAGCGCCAGCGGGCGTGGATTGCGATGGTACTGGCGCAGGAGACGGCGATTATGCTGCTTGATGAGCCGACGACCTGGCTGGATATCAGCCATCAGATCGACCTACTGGAACTGTTAAGCGAGCTGAATCGCGAGAAGGGATATACGCTGGCGGCGGTACTGCACGATCTCAATCAGGCCTGTCGTTACGCCACCCATCTGATCGCCCTGCGCGACGGTAAGATCGTTGCCGAAGGCGCGCCGAAAGAGATCGTCACGGCGGATCTAATTGAGCGTATCTACGGTCTGCGCTGCACGATCATCGACGATCCGGTGGCGCATACGCCGCTGGTAGTGCCGCTGGGTCGCCGATAATCTTTTCTATACCATCTCAACCATCGCATTCCCGGCTTGCGCTGCGCTGAGCCGGGCTACCAAAAACGGGTAGCCCGAGCTCTACCGTTACCCCAGAATTTCCCGCACTACCGGGCCTATCGCTTCAAAGGCCTGCGGCGAGATAATCTCGACGTGGGCGCAGTTCTGGCTGAACACCTCCAGCTCGCCAACCCATGGCCCCCATGCGACCTGCGGATCCATCCCTTTCTGGCGCGTTTTCTCCGCCACAAATAGCGTTGCCTTGCCGTCAAACTTCGCGCTGTGCGCGGTCGTCAACAGGCGCACCGCATCGGCGTAGTTACCTTCGATCGCGCTGAACAGCTCGCCGGAAGCCTGCCCCTGCTGAGCAGCGAGAAACGCTTCGCGCTCGCGGGCGATTTCCGCCAGTACTTCGGGATCCAGGCCGTTCGCCTCTTTCTCCGCCCAGTTTTGCGTCTCCGGCGGCCAGGTATCCAGCAGGCCGAGGAACGCCACCTCTTCGCCGCGCTGGCATAAACGGGCGGCAATCCCCTGCGCCAGCGTTCCGCCGAGCGAATAGCCAAACAGATAGTAAGGCCCATGCGGCTGCTGCGCTAAAAGCGTGCGCAGATGGTGCTCGCAGACTTCGTCGAGGTTGGCGGCGGAGGCCATTGGCCCCGTCGGACGCGGCGACTGAATACCGGTAATTGACCAGCGCGGGCTAAGATAACGCGCCAGCACGCTGAACTGCCAGGCAAAACCGGAGGCCGGATGGAAGCAGAACAGCGTCGGACCGTCGCTCTCGCGCAGCGGCAACAGCGCATCGAAGCCCAGGCGCTGCGCCTGCTCGTCGCTCAGGTCGGAAGCCAGCAGCGCGCTCAGCTTGCCGACCGTCGAAGCGACCATCACCTGCCCCGGCGTCACCTGCCGCGCCAGTTCGCGGCTAAGCTGCGCCGCCAACCGCATCGCCAGCAGCGAATGGCCGCCGAGGGCGAAGAAATCGGCGTCGATATCATTTACCTCGCAGCCCAGAAGTTGGCTGAACGCCGCGGCAACGGCCATTTCGGTAGCCGATTGCGGCGGGCGACCGCTGCGCTCGCTGCTTAAGGAGGGGAGCGGTAGCGCTTTACGATCCAGCTTACCGTTGGCGCTAAGCGGGAAGGATTCCAGTTGGATTAGTACCACCGGCACCATGTGCGGCGGCAGCTGTTCGCTAAGACGCGCCTTCAGCGCCGCCACGTCCAGCTGCTGGCCGGACTCGCTCACCAGATATCCCACCAGCTGGCGGGCATCGCCGCCGGTGGCCGCCGCCTGGTTGAAGACGCAGGCGTGGCACACCGCCTGCGCGACGTCCGGCAGCGCCGCCATCACCCGGTCGATCTCGCCAAGCTCAATGCGCTGGCCGCGAATTTTCAACTGATCGTCGCTGCGGCCAAGATACTCTACCGCCCCGTTATCCAGCCAGCGCGCCACATCGCCGGTGCGGTACATGCGCTCGCCGGGGGAAAACGGGTCGGCAATAAAGCGGCTGGCGGTGAGATCTGGGCGCCCCATATACCCCTGCGCCAGCTGAATGCCCGTTAAGTACAAATCACCCGCCACGCCCGGCGGCACCGGGCGCATGGTGGCATCAAGAATACGTAATCCGGTGTTCCATACCGGCCAGCCGATAGGCACGCTGTTGCCGGTTACCGCCGCCAGCTCTGGTCCGCAGGCGGGATACCAACTGACATCCACCGCCGCTTCCGTTGGCCCGTACAGGTTATGCAGCGGCGCGCCGGTTAAGCGCTCCCATTCGCGACACAGTTCCGTCGGCAGCGCTTCGCCGCTACAGAAAACGCGTTTTAGCGTCCGGCAGGAAGACACATTATCGCTATCCAGCGAGGCGACAAACGCCGCCAGCATCGACGGAACAAAGTGGGTGGTGGTCACGCCGTACTGCGCGAAGAACCGCTGCATCGCCTGTGGATCGCGATGCGCCTCCGGCGCCGCCATCACCAGTTGGGCGCCAGTCATAAATGGCCACCAGAATTCCCATACCGAGACATCAAAGCTGCACGGCGTCTTCTGCGCCACCACATCGGCGGCGGTTAACGGATAGTGATTTTGCATCCACAGCAGGCGGTTCACGATGGCGGTCTGCCCGACCATCACCCCTTTCGGCCGTCCGGTGGAACCGGAGGTGAAGATGATATACGCGGTATGTTCCGGTTTTGACAGCGCCAGCGGCGTATCATCTTCAGCAGCCAACGGCTGCTCATAACACAAGCTGGTCAGTCCCGGAATATCGCTAAACCGGGACAGTTGATCGTCAGAGGTAATCAGCAGCGATGGCTGCGCATCTTCCAGCATCATCCGCAGACGGTCATCCGGGTAGCCGGTGTCCAGCGGCAGCCAGGCGGCGCCGGCTTCGACAATGCCGTGCAGCGCCAGCGTCAGGAACACCGAACGCGGTAAGGCAACCGCCACGCTATCCCCCGGCTTCACGCCGCGTTGCTGCAGCAGGTTGGCCAGCGCCACCACCTGCTGGCGCATTTCGCGGTAGCTAAAGCGCCAGTTGGCATCCGCCAGCGCCGGGGCATCCGGCGTTTTCCGCGCCTGTTCCGCCACCAGCGCGCTGAGGGTAGTGGTCGGCAGCGGCATCGCGGTATTGTTGATCAATGCCAGCTGCGCGCCTTCTTCCGCCGACAGCATCTCCGCCTCGCCACAGCGTAGCGCCGGGTTGGCGGCGAACTGCGCCAGCAGCGCGGTCAACCGCGACACGTGGCGGTTCAGCGTCGCCTCATCATAACGCGCTTTATTGGCGAGGATCTCCAGCGACAGACCGCCGCGTTCGTCCGGGAACAGTGCCAGCTCGAGGTCATTCACCGGGCCGGTGGCGAGGGTATGCGTCTGCGCCTGCACGTCGTCGATATCCAACTGGTAATCAAAGACTTTGATGTTCAGCACCGGGCCAAACAGCGGTTCGTCGCCCACCGCTTTACCGCTATCGCGGACAATTTGCTCGGCATCGTAGCGCTGATGGCGACGCATTTTTTTCAGTTGTCCGGAGAGACGCGTCGCCAGTTGCGCCAGCGTCTCCTGCGCGTCGATATTCACCGCCAGCGGCAGTACGTTGAGTACCGGGCCGGTGGCGGTCAGCGCCGCCGATCCCATGCGGCGCATAAAGATAAAGCCAGCCGCGTAATCCATTCGGCCGCACAACCGCCCCAGCCACAACGTCGTCAGCGCCAACGCCAGATCGGCGCGTTGGCACTGCGGCGCGCTGGCCGCGAGCTGGCTGAAGACAGCCGGATCGGCCTCCAGTTTCAGGCGCCAGATATCGCTGCTGGTCGCCCGCCCGGCCAGCGGCGCGTCTGATAGCGAGGCCGGAGACGGCAACGCCTGACGCTGCGCCTGCCAGAAGGCTTTATCGCGCTGCCACGCCTCGCTGCCGTAGTAGCGCTGATACTCTTCCACCACTTCGGCGAACGGCGTAAACGGTGAATCCGGCGTCTCTTCGCCGCGTTGCCAGGCACGATAAATAGCGGCGATCTGGCGGGTAATGGCCGGGAAACTAAAACCATCGACCAGTAAATGGTGATAGCGCTGATACCAGTACCAGCAGTCGTCGCCAACGCGCATGAGCTGATGGCAGACCAGCGGATTACCGCTGTCGACGCGCAGATTCTGCCCGAGATCGCTTTGCATCAGCGTCAGCGCGGACATATGCGGATCGGCCTGCTGGCGCAGGTCGACGCTTTGCGGCTCGGCAAACTCGCGCGCGTCATCAACCCACTGCCACGCTTCGCCATTATCTTCGCAAAAGCGCATGCTCAGGGTATCGGCCTGCTTAAGCCCGGCGACGATCGCCTTACTCAGCAGCGCCGGATCAAGATTGCCGCGCAGTTCAACATAGTGGGCAACGCTCCAGGCGCCGGGTAGCGTGGAGAGGCGTTCAGCCATCCAAATTCCCGGCTGCGCCGCAACCAGCGGTAAACGTGTACTCATCGAAAGCTCCTCAGGAGGCGTAGTGCGCTGGGATAAGGTTTGACCAGTTGGCGGCAAGCCAGGCGTTACACGCCTCTAATGACTGCGGCGGACACTCCTCCGTCCAGCCTGTCGGCAGCGCGCAGTGATGCGGCCACAAACTATATTGCCCCTGTGCGTTGCGCAGAATGTAAAACTGCCCTTGCGGATTGTCGAAGGGGTTGCTGAATTGCATCTCTCACTCCTCATTAAGCGCGTGTTGTTGCCCGCGGCGCAAAGGCTGCCATAGCTGGATAAGCCCGGACGTCAGCCCGCCGCGCCAGCATAGCGCGTCATGACCGCCGTCAACCTGGCGCCAGAAAACGGACGGCGTGGTCTGCCGTAGTTGCGCGAAAAGCGCCTGGTTGGCGCGAAAAATAATCGGCTCACGCACGCCGGCTTCCAGCCAGATACGCAGCCCCTGCGGTCGAAGCTCGCCGCGCTGCAGTTGTTCAAGTATCACTCCCGGCTGGCTACTGCCGCGCTGCGGCCACCAGTACGACCCCGACTGGCTCAGAACGCAGCCAAAACGCTGCGGCCAGTGGAGCGCGGCATACATCGCCGCCAGACCGCCGAAGCTCTGCCCCGCAACTACCGTCCTGTCGGCGCGATCGCTGAATGGCGCCACGGCCTGCACCAGCGGCAGCAGTTCTTCCTGTACCGCCAGCCAGAAATCACGATTGCAGGGCAGCTCCACGCCGCGGTGTTGATTGTCGATAACGTCGATCAGCACATAGACCGCCGGCGGTAGGCGGCCTTCCCGCGTCAGCCCCGCCAACGGCGCAAAAATCGGCATGCTTTCGGCCCAGAACTGGCCGTCAAGCAGGACCGCCAGCGGGCGATCCGTCCCACTGCCGGTGGTGTAAATCCACACTCGTCGCTGGTTACCTAATCGCTGGCTGCGCCATTCAATACAGCGCGGCGCTGGCGAAACCGGCTCGCGATAATGCCAACCCGGCTGTTCCGGCGCCTGCGGCAGTTCCAGCGCTGAGACCGCGTGGCCGCGCCCCCCCTTCCAGCTTTGCGGATTGCGGGGATCGGCAACCGCCCGCGGCAGCAGTTTGCGCCAGCCTTCGCGCAGCAGCGCGCGGTCCGGCGCTTCACCGTTAAAGAGCTGCGGGGAAAAATCGTCGTCGCGTTCGGAGGGAATAAAACAGTAGCTGCCGCGCCAGCTGGCGGGGAGCGTGGTTTGCCAGCACCAGGCATCGGTACCTGGGATGCGCTGCAGGGTTTGCGGCGCCGCGTTGTGGTGATGATCGGTGACGCCGGTAATGTAAATCCACACCCGCCGAATCGGCGACGTGGTTTCGCTGCCTGCCGGATCGCGCCACCAGAAGGTCACCCGATATGCGTCGCCCAGCGCCTCTGTCTGCGGGCCGGCGATCCCCAGCCACCAGTCGTCACTTCCCGTTATTTGCATTCCGTCAGTAACCCTATGTTTACCGTGATTTTTATCAACAAAGGTAATATTTATTGATAATATTATTGATAACTATTTGCATTTGCAATAGCGTATTAACGCGCCTATGGGTAGCGCGTCTTCTCATTACATTAAATCAAGGTCAGAGAGGGTCTTTTCAGAGCGTTTGGCTCGGTCGGCTACGGAAAGCGTTCACCTTCTACTGGCTACATTTATGCCGCCTCCTCTCCCGGTGGGAAGGGGCTTCTGGGGAAAGCGGCAAAGAAAAGCGGAACTGACTTACAATGAATAACAGGATTAAGTCCCTGGCCTTAATGGTCAATCTGGGTATCTACGGGGTGGCATTCCCGCTGTGCGCGGCGGAAGAAACCACCGACAGTAAACAAGCCGCCGGTGAAGAAACGATGGTTGTCACCGCCGAGGTGCAAAACCTACAGGCGCCGGGCGTTTCCACTATTACCGCCGATGAAATTCGCAAACGTCCGCCGGCGCGCGACGTCTCTGAAATCATCCGTACCATGCCGGGCGTCAACCTGACCGGCAACTCCACCAGCGGCCAGCGCGGCAACAATCGCCAGATTGATATTCGCGGTATGGGCCCGGAAAACACTTTAATCCTGATTGATGGTAAGCCCGTGACCAGCCGTAACTCTGTTCGTCTCGGCTGGCGCGGCGAACGCGACACCCGCGGTGATACCAGCTGGGTACCGCCGGAAATGATCGAACGTATAGACGTTATCCGCGGCCCGGCGGCGGCGCGTTACGGTAACGGCGCGGCGGGCGGCGTGGTCAACATCATTACGAAAAAATTCGACAACCAGTGGCATGGTTCGTGGAACGCCTACATGAACATGCCGGAGCATAAAGACGAAGGCGCGACCAAGCGTACCGACTTTAGCCTCAGCGGCCCGCTGGGCGGCGATTTCAGCTTCCGCATGTACGGTAACCTCGATAAAACCCAAGCTGACGCCTGGGATATCAACCAGGGCCACCAGTCTGAACGTACCGGCATTTACGCCGATACCCTGCCAGCCGGGCGTGAAGGGGTAGAAAACAAAAACATCAACGGCGTGGTGCGCTGGGATTTCGCGCCGATGCAGTCGCTGGAGTTTGAAGCTGGCTATAGCCGCCAGGGCAACCTGTACGCCGGTGATACGCAAAACACCAACAGCAACGATCTGGTGAAAGAGAACTACGGTAAAGAGACCAACCGTCTCTATCGCAATACTTACTCCGTGACCTGGAACGGCGGCTGGGATAACGGCGTGACCACCAGCAACTGGGCGCAGTACGAACACACCCGCAACTCGCGTAAAGGCGAAGGCCTGGCGGGCGGCACCGAGGGGATCTTCAGCAGCAACCAGTTCTCGGATATCGATCTCTCCGACGTGATGCTGCACAGCGAAGTCAATATTCCGTTCGATCTGTGGGTTAACCAGAACCTGACGCTGGGTACCGAATGGAACCAGCAGCGCATGAAGGACAACGCCTCTAATACCCAGGAACTCTCCGGCGGTGAAATCCCGGGCTACGACAGCACCGGCCGCAGCCCCTATTCAAAAGCGGAAATCTTCTCGCTGTTCGCCGAGAACAACATGGAAGTGACCGATACCACCATGCTGACGCCGGCGCTGCGTTTCGATCACCACAGCATCGTTGGTAATAACTGGAGCCCGTCGCTGAACCTGTCGCAGGGCCTGGGCGACGACTTTACCCTGAAAATGGGTATCGCCCGCGCCTATAAAGCGCCGAGCCTGTATCAAACCAACCCCAACTATATTCTCTACAGTAAAGGCCAGGGCTGCTATGCGAGTAAATCCGGCTGCTATCTGCAAGGGAATGACGACTTAAAAGCAGAGACCAGCATCAACAAAGAGATCGGCCTGGAATTCAAACGCGACGGCTGGCTGGCGGGCGTCACCTGGTTCCGTAACGATTACCGCAACAAGATTGAAGCGGGATATGCTCCGGTCTATACCAACGGCAAAGGCACCGATCTGTACCAATGGGAAAACGTGCCGAAAGCGGTAGTTGAAGGGCTGGAAGGCACGTTGAACGTGCCGGTCAGCGAGACGGTGAACTGGACCAACAACATCACCTACATGCTGCAGAGTAAGAACAAAGAGACCGGCGATCGCCTGTCGATTATTCCGGAATACACGCTGAACTCAACGCTGAGCTGGCAGGTTTATCAGGACGTTTCTGTGCAATCGACCTTCACCTGGTACGGCAAGCAGGAACCGAAGAAGTACAACTACAAAGGCCAGCCGGTCACCGGCAGCGAGAAGAACGAGGTCAGCCCGTATAGCATCCTCGGCCTGAGCGCGACCTGGGACGTGACCAAAAACGTCAGCCTGACCGGCGGCGTGGATAACGTCTTCGACAAGCGCCACTGGCGCGCGGGTAACGCCCAAACCACCGGCGGCGACAAAGGTTATATGTACGGCGCTGGCGCGGAGACCTATAACGAATCCGGCCGTACCTGGTATATGAGCGTCAACACCCACTTCTGATAATATTAGTGTCTGACGCCCTCCCCCCGGGAGGGCGTTTTTTCAACCCTGCGCTATTTTCTGTACCCGCGCGACAATCGACGCCGCGTCAAAACCGTGATGTTGACGCAGCCATCCGCGATCGGCGGCCGCCGCATACTCGCCATCCGGGATCCCCAGACGCTGCAAGGCAATCCCCGCGCCCGCTTCCGCCAGCACTTCGGCGACCAGGCTCCCCAGCCCGCCGTTGACGTTATGTTCTTCGACGGTAATAACTGAACGGCATGACTGCAGCGCCGCCAGCAGCGCCGCGGTATCGCAGGGACGAATCGACGGCACGCTAACCACTTTCGCCTCAATACCAAGGTCGGCAAGCTGCTGCGCCGCCTCCACCGCTTCGTGCACGGTTGAACCGGTCGCCACCAGCGCCACCGCTGCGCCTTCGCGCAGGGTCAGCACCGCGCCGGGCACAAAACGGTACGCTTCGTCATGCAACTCCGGCAGCGCCTTGCCGTCAAGGCGGATATAAACCGGCCCCTGATACGCCAGGGCGTAGTCGATAATCTGCCGGCATTCGCGCGGCGTGGAGGGGGCGAAAATCTGGATATTGCCGAAACCGCGCATTACCGCCAGGTCGTCAATAGCATGGTGGGTACTGGCCAATGGGCCATAGCTGGCCCCGGCGTTAAGGCCAAAGAGCTTGACGTTGGTGTTGTTGTAGCAGACATCGACTTTAATCTGCTCGTTAGCGCGGGAGACAAGGAACGGCGCGGCGTTACAGGTCACCGCCACTTTACCGCCGAGCGCCAGCCCAGCGGCGGTGCCGACCATGCTCTGCTCGGCGATACCGACGTTAACCAGCCGTCCGGGGAACAGCTTAATAAAGGGAGCGATCTTGGCCGTTGAGGTGGAGTCCGCGACCACCGGCACCAGATCGACGCCCTTTTCCACCGCGGCGATAAACGCCTCGACCATCACGTTCGCCAGGTGTTCTGCATTACTCATCTTTCAGTTCCTCCAGCGCCAGTGCGATTTCCTCGCCTTTCGGCACCCGGTGGTGCCACTCCGGGCGCCCCTGGATAAAGGAGATGCCCGCGCCCTTCGTGGTGTTGGCAATAATGACGTTAGGTTTACCGTTCTGCTGTAGCCCTTCGATAGCCGCGACCACCGAGGCCATATCGTTGCCGTCGCATTCGCTGACCTCCATGCCGAAGGCGCGCCATTTATCGGCCAGCGGATCGGTATTCATAATTTCACGGGTTGGCCCGGCCAGCTGAAGATTGTTCTTATCATTAATAATGACCAGGTTATCGAGGCCATAATGGGCCGCCGCCAGCGCCGCCTCCCAGTTACTGCCTTCCGCCAGTTCGCCGTCGCCGGTGATTAAAAAGATGCGGCGGGGGCTGTTGCTTTTCTTTGCGGCCAGCGCCAGCCCCACCGCTACAGGCAAACCGTGGCCCAGCGCGCCGGTGTTAAGCTCAATGCCCGGCGTTTTCTGCCGCACCGGATGACCGGGAAGGTGCGAGTTCGCGTGCTGGTAGGTCTCCAGCCAATCGATCGGGAAGAAACCGGCTTCCGCCAGGACGCAGTAGTAGCAGCCCACCGCATGGCCTTTCGACTGGATATAGATATCGCGCTGCGGGTCGTCAAGACGATCGGGCGCCGCATTGAGTACGCGGAAATAGAGCGCGGTTAACAATTCGACCTGCGACAGGTCAGCCCCGGTGTGACCGCCAGCCGGACTATTGGCGTTTAAGCGGACAATGTGGCGGCGCACGGCGCGCGCTTTGCGCTCAAGCGTCTGGATATCAAATCTGTAGGGATTCATTTAATACCTCTGAATTTATTTTCAATATGGAATATTTATTCCAACAGGAACTAAAAAAACCAGATATCCCCATGTCGGTGGTTAGCCTTACACCACTGCGCCGTACTCAGGAACATTCTGCCTCCCGCTCCAGGCAAGCCCGGATAAACTCGTTGACTCAAAGCCACCATGAATATATATTCAATGATGATTCTTTATTCGATTATGGCCTGGCTGTTTTGTTTTTGTCCATAGTCGATTTTGATGAGTGGTAAAAATTTGACCACCATCACACTTAAGTGTGATTTTTTTTCGCGTATGATAGAAGTCACTACGATAATGGCTGCAGCTAAACGCCTGAAGAAAGGCGATAAATGATTTACGAGGATAAATATGGCTAAGCAGGATGAACAACGGCTATTGGTGAAGATTGCCACGCTTTACTATCTGGAAGGACGAAAGCAGTCTGATATCGCCCAACTTCTCTCGCTGTCTCAGTCATTTGTCTCTCGTGCGATTACCCGCTGCCAAAAAGAGGGCGTCGTCAAAATCAGCGTCGTGCAGCCATCGAATATCTTTCTCAATCTCGAAAAGGGGCTTGAGGATCGCTACGGGCTTAAACAGGCGGTGGTGGTCGATACCGAAGAAGAGGCCAGTGACCATACCATCAAGCGGGCGATTGGCTCCGCCGCCGCGCACTACCTGGAAACCCGCCTGCGGCCAAAAGATCTGATTGGCGTCTCTTCATGGAGTTCGACCATCCGCGCGATGGTTGATGAGGTCCACGCGCAAAACCTGAAGGCCAGCGGCGTCATCCAACTGCTTGGCGGTGTCGGGCCCAACGGCAACGTGCAGGCGACGATCCTCACCCAGACGCTGGCCCAGCGTCTTAACTGCGATGCCTGGCTGCTGCCGTCGCAGAGCATCGAAGGCTCCATGGAAGAGCGCAATCGCCTGCTGGCCAGCAAAGATGTCGCCGACGTGGTTTCACGCTTTGACGAGGTCGATATCGCCATTGTCGGCATTGGAATTCTCGAACCTTCCCAGTTGCTGAAAACGTCGGGTAACTATTATCACGAAGATATGCTGCAGGTGCTGGCGGCGCGCGGCGCGGTTGGCGATATCTGCCTGCACTACTACGACAAATACGGCCAGCCGGTGTTACGCGAAGATGAAGATCCGGTGATCGGCATGGCGCTGGAGAAAGTCAAAAAATGCCCGAACGTGGTCGCGCTGGCCGGCGGCACCGACAAAGTCGCGGCAATTAAAGGCGCGCTTACCGGCGGCTATATCGATGTTTTAATCACCGATTACCCCACCGCCAGATTACTGGTTAGCGACTAATCCTCCGCAGTTTTATGCCTCGTCAATCCCTGAGGCTGTTTTTCAGCAACAGGGATTGCAAAATAACTCATTATAATTCAATAAATTAAACAGCCACCCTCCCAGCCTTCGTGTCATATTCCCAATCTGTGAAATGTGATTGCCAGCACAATTGATGATTTTTCAGGTAGCCCATCACCGGGTTTGTGGCTTAAGGTATCAAATAAATAATCACTATCGAATATATATTCAGTGATTAAAAAGCGATAACGATATGTCACATCATGGCCTGCATAGACGCATGCAATGGCCGGAGACCATCTCTGTTTCCGCCGTTCCAGGACAATGGGTGACCGAGGAGAGCATCATATGCAGGCGACAGCCAAAGAGTTCATCATTGCGCTGGATGAAGGCACCACCAACGCGAAAGCCGTGGTGCTGGACGGCAAAGGCAAGGTTAGCGTCAAGTTCTCACAGCCGCTGGCGATCCAAACCCCGCGCGAAGGTTGGGTGGAACAATCCGGCGAGGCGCTGGTGGCGGCCTCGCTGGCGGTGATCGCCAAAGCGGTGGCTCACGTCGGCGCGGAAAACGTTGCGGCGCTGGCTATCAGCAATCAACGCGAAACCGCCATCGGCTGGTATCGCGCCAGTGGCGAACCCATTAACGCCGCCATCACCTGGCAGTGCACCCGCAGCGCCGCGTTCTGCGACACGCTGCGTCGCGATCGTCAGGAGCAGCGCATTAAGCACGCCACGGGCCTGCCGATTGCGCCGCTGTTTTCCGCCTCCAAAATGCGCTGGCTGCTGGACGCCACTCCCGATGGCTATCAGCTTGCCGCACGCGGCGAGATTTGCCTCGGCACTATCGACAGCTGGCTGCTGTGGAATTTAACCGGCGGACAATCCTTCTTCTGCGATTATTCCAACGCCGCCCGCACCCAATTGCTGAATCTGCACCGCGGCGAGTGGGATGACGAAATGCTGACGCTGTTTGGTATTCCGCGCGCGGCGCTGCCGGAGATTAAACCGTCGAGCGGTCTGTTCGGCTACACCAAAGGGCTGGCGGCGATCCCCGACGGTATTCCGGTGATGGCGATGATTGGCGACTCCCACGCCGCGCTCTTCGGCCACGCGCTTGGCGAAGCTGGCTGTGTGAAAGCCACTTACGGCACAGGCTCCTCGGTGATGGCGCCGGTCAAATCGGCCCAGTGCGATATTGCCGCCCTGGCGACCACCGTCGCCTGGCACGATGGCGACCAGCTGGTGTGGGGACTGGAAGGCAACATTCCTCATACCGGCGATGCGGTAGCATGGATGGCTGACAGCACCGGGCTGAGCGAACTCTCAGCAGCCGATTTGGCCCACGAGCTGAATACCCTGCCCGCCTCCGTCGATTCGACCTTAGGGGTCTACTTCGTGCCGGCGCTGACCGGGCTCGGCGCCCCCTGGTGGGATGACAGCGCCCGCGGGGTGATCTGCGGCCTCAGCCGCGGCGTCAAGCGCGCGCACCTGATCCGCGCGGCGCTGGAATCCATTACCTATCAAATCGCCGACGTGGTGGCGGCGATGCGCCAGCACGCTGAATTCACCCTGACGGCGTTAATGGTCGACGGCGGCCCAACCAACAACGACTGGCTGATGCAATACCAAGCCGACCTGCTCGGCTGCCCGGTGATGCGCAGCGATATCCCGGAGCTGTCCGCCATCGGCGCGGCGCTACTCGCCCGCAAAGCCCTCACTCCGGGTGAGACCGCCGACCTGCAAGCCTTTTTAACCGAACACAGCGCTTTTCAACCCGACATGGCCCGCCACCAGCGCCTACAGCAGCGCTGGCGGGAGTGGCGCCATGCGGTAAACAGAACATTATGGAAACCGGATTCGCCAGCCTGATGCCCATCGGCGTCAGATTGAGCGACGAACCTTATTAACCCACTACAGGAGAACCCCGGCCCATAACGATGTATCGCACCCCCGAATTTATTCTGGGGAAATTTCAGACCGTAAAATCCTGCCCGCTCAGGGGCTCATTTGTTCGAATATAAAAATATAGGAACAGAGTCATGAAATTACGTTTAACTCTTTTAACCGCTGCGACCCTGACTGCCTTTTCCTTTGCCGCGCATAGCGCCGAAAAAGGCACCATTATGATAATGGTTAACTCGCTGGATAACCCTTATTACGCCTCGGAAGCCAAAGGCGCCAGCGAAAAAGCGCAAGCCCTCGGCTATAAAACGACCGTGCTCTCGCATGGCGAAGATGTCAAAAAGCAAAATGAGCTGATTGATACCGCCATTGGTAAAAAGGTGCAGGGGATTATTCTCGATAACGCCGACTCCACCGCCAGCGTCGCCGCCATTGAAAAAGCCAAAAAAGCGGGCATTCCGGTGGTATTAATTAACCGTGAAATTCCGGTTGATGATGTCGCGCTGGAACAAATTACCCATAATAACTTCCAGGCAGGTTCAGAAGTCGCCAACGTATTTGTTGAGAAAATGGCGGAAAAAGGCAAATACGCCGAACTGACCTGCAACCTCGCCGATAATAACTGCGTCACCCGTTCTAAATCCTTCCACCAGGTGATTGACCAGTACCCGGATATGGTCAGCGTGGCAAAACAGGATGCCAAAGGCACCCTGATCGACGGCAAACGCATAATGGATAGCATTCTCCAGGCTCACCCGGATGTCAAAGGGGTGATCTGCGGTAACGGCCCGGTGGCCCTTGGCGCCATCGCGGCGCTAAAAGCGGCCAATCGTAACGATGTGATCGTCGTCGGTATCGACGGTAGCAACGATGAACGCGATGCGGTGAAGGCCGGTACGCTACAGGCGACCGTGATGCTCCAGGCGCAGGCCATCGCCGCCCAGGGCGTTACCGATCTGGATAACTACCTGCAAAAAGGCGAGAAGCCGGCGAAGCAGCGCGTGATGTTCCGCGGCATTCTGATTACCCAGGATAACGCAGATAAAGTTCAGGACTTCAACATCAAGTCCTGAGTTCGGGTGGTTGCGCCCCTGCGGGGGCGCAGAGGAGAGCATTATGTACAAGAAAACCTGTCTCGCGCTTGCCGTTCTGGCGCTTGGCGGCTGCCGCATCGTCTCGCAGCAGGAGCTGGCAGACCTGAAATCCCCGCCCAATCCGCATATGGCGAACATCGATAAAACCTGGCAGCAGAGCATCGTGCCGCAGGTGGTCGCCAACGCCCGCCCGGCGGCGGAGTTGATGAGCGCGCTGAAGGCGCAAAAAGATATCGATAGCGCCTGCAAAGCGCTGGGCTACCGCGCCCAGGACGAAAACCCGTGCATCTTTTACGTTAAGGTGACAGGCGCCGTCAGCAAGCTGGATAGCGCCTCGCGTAGCGGCAAAATGACCCTCGCCGATGGCAGCATCGGTAATGTGATGGTGCAGATTGGCCCTACCCTGCGCGGCACCCTGCTGCGCGACGGTTACCGCGACGCCAGCTACCAGGACTTTAACGACCAGGTGCTGTTTGGCGAATACAGCAAAAATATTAACAGTCAGGCGGTCAAGATGATTCAGGCGGCCAACCTGAAAACCGGCGACAACGTAGAAGTGTATGGCGTTTTCTCGGCCTGGGATATTCCACAAACTATTCCGGAAATCACCCCGGCGAAAATCGTTCATCCGGGAGGTCAATAATATGACGCCGCAAGATATCGTCGCTCCCCAACCAGTCGAATCTGAAGTGATTATCGAAACCCGCGGCCTTTCGCGCATTTATCCCGGCGTGACCGCGCTGGATAACGTGAATTACCGGGTCTATCGAAATAAGGTTAACGTTCTGATCGGAGAAAATGGTGCGGGTAAATCCACCATGATGAAAATGCTTGCCGGCGTTGAAACGCCCTCCTCCGGTCAAATTATTCTCGATGGCGAGGCGGTGACTTTAAACTCTACCCATCAGGCAGAGAAACTCGGCATCAGCATTATTTTCCAGGAACTGAATTTATTCCCCAATATGAATGTGATGGACAACATATTCATGGCTAATGAATTCTTTCAGAAAGGACGCATCAACGAGAAATATCAATATGCGTTAGCTAAATCGCTACTGGAGCGGCTGGAGCTCGACGTCGATCCCTACACGCAGCTGGGCGAACTGGGGATTGGCCATCAGCAGTTGGTTGAAATCGCCCGTGCGCTATCAAAAGACACCCGCGTGCTGATTATGGATGAACCCACCTCGGCGCTGAGCCAGTCCGAGGTCAAAGTGCTGTTTAAGGTCATCGAGCAGCTTAAGCGCCGCGGCGTCACCATTATCTATATTTCGCATCGCCTCGAAGAGCTGATGGAGATTGGCGACAATATCACCATTTTCCGCGACGGTCGCTTTATCAGCGAACGCAACGTCAGCGACGCCAGCGTGCCGTGGATCATTGAGCAGATGGTCGGCGATAAGAAAAAGCACTTTGATTATCAGCCCGCGCCAAAAGGCAACGCGGTGCTTGACGTTAAGGGGCTGACCGCGCTGCATCCGAGCGGCGGCTACAAACTCAATGATGTCACCTTTACCCTCAGCAAAGGCGAAGTGATCGGCATTTACGGCCTGCTGGGCGCCGGGCGCACCGAGCTGTTTAAAGGGCTGGTTGGCTTGATGCCCTGCCAGAACGGCGAGGTACATCTTAACGGCGAAAGCATCGGCAAATCTCGCTTTCAACACCGCCTGAAAAAGGGCCTGGCGCTGGTGCCGGAAGACCGTCAGGGCGAAGGCGTGGTGCAGATGATGTCAATTCAATCCAACATGACGCTCTCTGATTTTAGCCTGCAGGGTTTTCGCCGCGCCTGGCGGTGGCTGAATCCGCAGAAAGAAGAGTCCTGCGTAAAAGAGATGATTCAGCAATTGGCTATCAAGGTGAGCGACGCCAATTTGCCCATCACCTCGCTGAGCGGCGGCAATCAACAAAAAGTGGTGCTGGGTAAGGCGCTGATGACCCAGCCGCAGGTGGTCTTCCTTGACGAACCGACGCGCGGTATCGACGTCGGCGCAAAAACCGATGTCTATCACCTGATCGGCAAAATGGCCCAGCAGGGGCTGGCGGTTATGTTCTCCTCTTCGGAGCTGGATGAAGTGATGGCGCTGGCCGACCGCATCCTGGTGATGGCCGATGGCCGCATTACCGCCGATTTACCGCGCCATGCGGTGACCCGCGAAAAGTTAATCGCGGCTTCAACACCTCAAGATTAATCAGGCTGGAATCCATCATGAACCAGAAATATATGATTTATATGTACCTGCTGAAGGCCAGAACCTTCATCGCCCTGCTGCTGGTGATCGCATTCTTCAGCGTGATGGTACCGAACTTCCTGACCGCCTCTAACCTGCTGATCATGACCCAGCACGTGGCGATTACCGGCCTGTTGGCCATCGGTATGACGCTGGTGATCCTCACCGGCGGCATTGACCTGTCCGTCGGCGCGGTGGCGGGTATCTGCGGGATGGTCGCGGGCGCGTTGCTGACCAACGGGCTACCGCTATGGAACGGCGACATCATCTTCTTTAACGTCCCGGAAGTGATCCTTTGCGTCGCGGTCTTCGGCGTGCTGGTGGGGCTGGTTAACGGCGCGGTGATTACCCGCTTCGGCGTCGCGCCGTTTATCTGCACCTTAGGGATGATGTACGTCGCCCGCGGCTCCGCGCTGCTGTTTAACAACGGCAGCACCTACCCGAACCTCAACGGCATGGAAGCTCTGGGCAATACCGGTTTCGCCACGCTGGGCTCCGGTACGCTGCTTGGCGTTTATCTGCCGATCTGGTTGATGATCGGCTTCCTGGTATTGGGCTACTGGCTGACGACCAAAACGCCGCTTGGTCGCTACATCTACGCTATTGGCGGCAACGAATCCGCCGCTCGCCTCGCCGGCGTACCGATCGTCAAAGCCAAAATTTTCGTCTACGCCTTCTCCGGCCTGTGCGCCGCCTTCGTCGGCTTGATCGTCGCCTCTCAGCTACAAACCGCCCACCCGATGACCGGCAACATGTTTGAGATGGACGCCATCGGCGCCACCGTGCTCGGCGGAACCGCGCTGGCAGGAGGCCGCGGCCGGGTGACCGGCTCGATTATCGGCGCCTTCGTGATCGTCTTCCTTGCCGACGGCATGGTGATGATGGGCGTTAGCGACTTCTGGCAGATGGTCATTAAGGGCCTGGTGATCGTCACCGCCGTTGTCGTCGACCAGTTCCAGCAGAAGCTGCAGAACAAAGTCATCCTGATGCGCCGCCATGAAGAGAAGCTGGCCGCCATCCCGCCGAACGGCGCCACCTCCAGCTAATCGGCAACCGTATACACGTATTCCGCCGGGCCTGGCGCCCGGCTTATCGAAAGGGAAAAAATATGCAACGAGATTTCCATAATAAAACGGTGGTTATCACCGGCGCCTGCCGCGGTATCGGCGCAGGTATTGCGGAGCGCTTTGCCCGCGACGGCGCTAATCTGGTGATGGTCTCCAACGCCGAGCGCGTTCACGAGACCGCCGAAACCCTGCGTCAGCGCTATCAGGCGGATATTTTATCGCTGCAGGCCGATGTGACCGACGAAGCCCAGGTACAGTCGCTGTATGAGCAGGCCGCCGCGCGCTTCGGCACCATTGACGTCTCCATTCAGAACGCCGGGGTGATCACCATCGATTACTACGATCGGATGCCAAAAGCCGATTTTGAAAAAGTGCTCGCGGTTAACACCACCGGCGTGTGGCTGTGCTGCCGCGAGGCCGCTAAATATATGGTGAAACAGAACCACGGCAGCCTGATTAACACCTCTTCAGGCCAGGGGCGTCAGGGCTTTATCTACACGCCGCACTACGCCGCCAGCAAAATGGGCGTGATCGGTATTACCCAAAGCCTGGCCCACGAACTGGCGCCGTGGAACATCACCGTCAACGCCTTCTGCCCCGGCATTATTGAGAGCGAAATGTGGGATTACAACGATCGCGTGTGGGGAGAAATTCTCAGCACCGAGCAAAAGCGTTACGGCAAGGGCGAACTGATGGCGGAATGGGTCGAAGGGATCCCGATGAAGCGCGCCGGTAAGCCGGAAGACGTAGCCGGGCTGGTGGCCTTCCTCGCCTCCGATGATGCACGTTACCTCACCGGGCAGACCATCAATATCGATGGCGGTTTGATTATGTCCTGAACGCGGTAGCCCGGATAAGGCGCTACGCGCCGCCATCCGGGAAACCGGGCTTCCGACGTTCGACACTATATTGAAGAGAGTAATCACTATGATCGGCAAAGACTTTGCACAGCAGCTGTTTAACCTGCAGGAGCGCGTCGCTTTCGTGACCGGCGCCGGCAGCGGCATCGGCCAAACCATCGCCTGCGCGCTCGCCAGCGCCGGCGCGCGGGTGGTCTGTTTTGATCTTCGCGACGACGGCGGGCTGGCGGAAACGGTCAGCCATGTTGAATCCATCGGCGGCCAGGCCTGTTCTTATACCGGCGATGTCCGCCAGCTTGCCGACCTGCGCGCCGCCGTTGCGCTGGCCAAAAGCCGTTATGGCCGCCTCGATATCGCCGTTAACGCCGCCGGTATCGCCAACGCCAATCCGGCCCTGGAGATGGAAAGCGAGCAGTGGCAGCGGGTTATCGACATCAACCTCACCGGCGTATGGAACTCCTGCAAAGCAGAAGCGGAATTGATGCAGGAGTCCGGCGGTGGGTCGATTATCAATATCGCCTCGATGTCGGGGATTATTGTTAACCGTGGCCTCGATCAGGCGCATTACAACTGTTCGAAAGCCGGCGTTATTCATCTGTCGAAAAGCCTGGCCATGGAGTGGGTTGATAAAGGGATCCGCGTCAACGCCATCAGCCCCGGCTATACCGCCACGCCGATGAATACCCGCCCGGAGATGGTGCATCAGACCCGCGAGTTTGAAAGCCAGACCCCGATGCAGCGCATGGCGAAGGTAGAAGAGATGGCCGGCCCGGCGCTGTTCCTCGCCAGCGACGCCGCCTCATTCTGCACCGGCGTGGATCTGGTGGTCGACGGTGGGTTTGTCTGCTGGTAAAACCGGTCTTGCCCCGGCTAACGATGCATAAGCCGGGGCGTTTTCTTTCCGCACGCACCTCTCCCGGCGCTATTTTCTTAAACCATCTTGCACATCTATGCAGAGCACATGATGGATCATGAAGATGGCTCATGCAGTATTGAAATTAACTCTCTTTCACTCATTCAATGACTCTGGCAAAAATAGTCTTCAGCAACTGCAGACAATATGAATGCTACTGAATAATAAATCCAGATAAATCGCAAGGTCATTCTGGGAATGTGAAATACCTGCATTTTTATATCAGAACCCAGGGTGGAAAGAGACGATGACAGACTTTACCTTTACGATTAAACGTAGTCGTTTTGATGAACACTATAACCCGGCGGAAAATACGCGTATTACCACCAATTTTGCCAACCTGGCGCGGGGCGAAAACCGTCAGCAGAACCTGCGCAATGCGCTGGCAATGATTGATAATCGCTTTAATAACCTGGTGCAGTGGGACAACCCGAACGGCGACCGCTACTCCGTCGAGCTCGATATCATCTCGGTCGAAATGAATATTAGCGATAACGGCCAGAATGCGGCATTCCCGGTGATTGAGATTCTGCAAACCAATATTATTGATAAAGCCACCAACGCGCGAATCGAAGGTATTGTTGGGAATAACTTCTCCTCTTATGTGCGCGATTATGATTTTAGCGTATTACTGCCGGAATATAATAAAGATAAAGCAACATTCAGCGTGCCGGAAAATTATGGCGTTCTGCATGGCAATATTTTCAAACATTTCATACGCTCTGCCGAATACCATGAATGTTTTAAAAAGTCGCCGGTCATCTGCCTAAGCGTATCCAATAAGCATACCTACCGCCGGACCGGCAATCAGCACCCTATTCTCGGCGTCGAGTACCAGCAGGATGGCGTGGCGCTGACCGAGGCCTATTTCAATAAGATGGGCCTGCAGGTGCGTTACTTTATGCCGGCCAATAGCGTAGCGCCGCTGGCCTTCTTCTGCGCGGGCGATCTGCTCAGCGATTACAGCAACCTTGAGCTTGCCAGCACTATTAGCACGATGGAGACGTTCCAGAAGATTTATCGCCCGGAAATTTATAACGCTAACTCCGCGGCCGGGCAGTGCTATCAGCCGAACCTGAATAATCAGGATCATTCGTTGACCCGGATTGTTTATGACCGCGAAGAGCGCAGCCGCCTGGCGATTGAACAGGGCAAATTTACCGAACAACAGTTTATTAAGCCGTACCAGCATATTCTTGAGCAATGGTCAGCTCATTACGCTCTCTAAATCATAAAAAAATAAAGGTCACCTGTATGAAAACATTGCTCCCGACATCCACCGCAGGCAGTTTACCGAAACCGACCTGGCTGGCGCAGCCCGAGACGCTGTGGTCACCGTGGAAATTACAGAATGAAGAGTTAGTATTAGGAAAGCGCGATGCGCTGCGTTTATCGCTCGACGATCAGCTGCGCGCAGGCATTGATATCGTCAGCGATGGCGAGCAGACGCGTCAGCACTTTGTCACCACTTTTATTGAACATCTCAGCGGCGTCGATTTTGAGAAACGGCAAACGGTGAGAATTCGCAACCGCTATGACGCCAGCGTGCCGACCGTTGTCAGCGCCGTCGAGCGCCAGCAGCCGGTGTTTGTGGAAGATGCGAAATACCTGCGTCAACTCACCAACAAACCGATTAAATGGGCCCTGCCTGGGCCAATGACGATGATCGATACGCTGTATGACAATCACTATAAAAGCCGTGAAAAGCTGGCCTGGGAATTTGCCAAAATTCTCAACCAGGAAGCCCGGGAATTAGAAGCCGCCGGGGTTGATATTATTCAGTTCGATGAACCTGCGTTTAACGTCTTCTTTGATGAAGTCAATGACTGGGGGATCGCCGCGCTGGAAAGAGCCGTTGAGGGGCTGAAATGCGAAACCGCCGTGCATATCTGCTATGGCTACGGTATTAAGGCCAATACCGACTGGAAAAAAACGCTCGGCTCCGAGTGGCGCCAGTATGAAGAGGCGTTCCCGAAACTCCAGACCTCCTCTATCGATATTATTTCGCTGGAGTGCCACAACTCGCGCGTACCGATGGACCTGCTGGAGCTCATCCGCGGCAAGAAAGTGATGGTCGGAGCAATCGATGTGGCGACCAACGCCGTTGAGACGCCAGAAGAGGTGGCCAGCACGCTACGCAAAGCCCTGCAGTTCGTTGACGCCGACAAGCTCTATCCATCAACCAACTGCGGCATGGCGCCGTTATCGCGTCAGGTCGCCGGCGGTAAGCTACATGCGCTAAGCGCCGGGGCGGAAATTATTCGCCGGGAGCTGGCGGCGAAATAGTTATCGGCTATTTATTGTCTCTGATACTACAACAGGAGCCGGGCCTACCTGGCTGCTGTTATTCCCTTCACAAAGGTTATCATCTCTGTCTTAACTCCTGATGATAATAATCTAACTGACTGAACTTAGGATTAGCCCGGTAGTAGATCACGGGTACCTCTTTTCCCACATAAACCTTAGCGCGATCCACCGTATTAATAGTCATAAACTGATTGGCCTTGCTATAAATTTCACCTTCGGCACTAAAGTTATACGTTAATACAATACTCACCTCACCACGATCGTTTGGCGTTTTAGGGTAGTAAGTCACGATACTGGCGCGGGTCGCTACAGGATCCCTTTTGATCATCCAGTAGAGGAAAAAACCTCTGGAAAAACAGAAGACAACCGCGGCCATCATCGCATAGAAGGGCCCCCAAATAATGATCCCTGAATATTTTTCCATTATATTTCTCATGTACTGATTGTTATTGTTAATAGTGCGATTTATACGAATTTAAAACGTGATATCGTTGTCGTCCCTGGAAGCAATCCTGCAGGACTCATTATTTCATTTCATTATTTGCAAATAACGATATTTAAGCGTAGATACTCCCCCCCATGACTATATGACAACCAGTAATAACACAAATAAAACAATTTAATTAAGCACAAATAGTACATTAAATGGCTACTTAATAATTAAAGCTGTAAATTGACAATGTACTAGATTGCAAAAAAAGGGCGTCATTTATTACATGACGCCCAGGTAAAAGCGGGTTTACATTCCAGGGAAGGTGACGCTATTCCCCGGCGCTTCCCTGTGTAGATGAATAAAGTTCAGGTGTCGCTCGTACTGGTCGAGAATATCGGTGATCACCTGCTCTTTGCTGTAATCCATCAGGTCATTGCCCTGGCTCCCCTCCAGCAGGAAAGTCTCAAGACGGTAGTAGGTCGATTTGCCGCTGCGCGCCCGGTAGGTAAAACCAGGAATCGAGTACTGCTGCGGCCAAATCTGGTAGACGAAGTTTTGTTCGTCGCCCATATGCACCAGCAGATCGAGGTGACCAAGGTTATCGCCCTCTTCCGGCGGCAGGCTTTTCAGCTCAACGTAAGCGCCGCGCAGCTTCAACTCCTGCGCCACCTCTTCCATCGCCGGGAAGCATACCGTCTCCATCATCTGGCGGGTATAGCGCGTGCCAGGATAGTTCATTAAGCGTGACAAGCGCTTTTTCCAGCTCAGACGATCCTGCACGCCCAGCGGGCGCGGCGCAGTGTCGCGATTGGCGCTTTCGCGGCGATAATCTTCCACCTTCAATGACTTATATAACCCCGCCATCACGAAGAAAATCACAAAGCTGAACGGTAGCCCCATGATCACCGTCGCGTTCTGTAGCGCGGAAATGCCGTTAGTCATCAGCATACCGAGGGTCAACAGGCCAATCACCACCGACCAGAAGATGCGCAGCCAGTTCGGCGCATCGCTATTAATATCCTTCAGCTTCGAAGTGAAGTTGCCGAGCACCAGCGCGCCGGAGTCCGCTGAGGTGACGTAAAACAGCAGGCCGGTAATGGTGGCGACCGAGGCGCTAAAGGTAAACGCCGGATACTGCGCCAGCAGGTTATAGAAACCGCGCTCCGGGTGAGCGATGGCTTCGGCGGCAAAATCCGCATTGCCGTGAATAATTTCATACAGCGCGCTATTGCCGAATACCGACAGCCACAGCAGGGTGAAAGTGAACGGAATAATCAGCGTACCGACCACAAACTGGCGAATGGTGCGCCCGCGCGAAATACGCGCCAGGAACAAGCCGACAAACGGCGACCACGCCACCCACCAGGCCCAGAAGAATAGCGTCCAGTTATTCATCCATTCAACCGGGCGGTCGAAGGCGAAGCTGTTTAGCGTCATTCCCATAAAGCGATTGACGTAATCCCCGACGTTCAATACCAGCGCATTGAGCAGGAACTCGGTATCGCCCATAAACAGAATGAATAAGATCAGCCCCAGCGCCAGTACCACGTTGAGCTCGGAAAGGATGCGAATGCCCTTATCCACGCCGGAGGTCACCGAAATGGTGGCGATAATCACCGACAATACAATCAGCGCCGCCTTTGCTCCCAGGGAATCAGGAATATGGAACAGCACGCTCAGACCGTAATTGAGCTGCACCACGCCGATACCGAGGGTAGTGGCGATGCCGAAAATCGTACCGATCACCGCGGCGATATCGACGCTGTGGCCGATGGGGCCATTAATCTTTTTCCCGAAGATAGGATAGAGCGCGGAGCGGATGGTGAGCGGCAAATTATAACGATAGCTAAAGTATCCCAGCGCCATTCCCATCAGGGCGTACATCGACCAGCCGGTGAGGCCGTAGTGGAATAGCGTCCACACCATCGCCTGGCGCGCCGCTTCCATGGTCTGCCCCGCCCCTTCCGGCGGCTGCATATACTGCGTGACCGGTTCGGCGACCGAGAAGAACATCAGGTCGATACCGATACCGGCGGCAAACAGCATCGCCGCCCAGCTCAGCACGCTGAACTCCGGCTTCGAGTGTTCCGGCCCCAGCTTCACCGAACCAAAGCGCGAACAGGCAATACAGACGACGAACACGATATACAGCGTGGCGGCGAGTAAATAATACCAGCCAAATGTCTTAGAAACCCAGTTCAGGGTACGGCCAATCCAGGCCGCGGAAAAATCGCTGAAGAAGATAGTCATCAGGGAAAACAACAAAATCAGTCCTGCGGAAGTGTAAAAAACCACCGGATTGATTTTGTCCTTTTCTCTGCTCGGCGAAAGGTCTGTCATCCATTCTCCTTACATTTATTGCAACTATTAAAAAGCAAATCGGCAACAATTAAGACACATTTTATATTGAACGTCCAATCAAAAACCGCTTTAATAGATAAACAAATCTGATGAATGGAGTCCGGGAAATGCCAAAACTGGGGATGCAATCGATACGTCAGCGGCAGCTGATCGACGCCACGCTGGCGGCGATTAATGAGGTCGGCATGCATGACGCCACCATCGCGCAGATCGCCCGCCGGGCGGGCGTATCGACGGGCATCATCAGCCACTATTTCAAGGATAAAAACGGACTGCTGGAAGCGACGATGCGCGACATCACCGGCCAGCTACGCCATGCGGTGTTACAGCGGCTGCGGGCGCTACCCGGCGCCAGCGCTGAACGGCGTCTGCGGGCCATCGTCGCCGGCAATTTCGATGACAGCCAGATAAGCGGCGCGGCGATGAAGGCGTGGCTCGCCTTCTGGGCCAGCAGTATGCATCAGCCGATGCTCTATCGCCTGCAGCAGGTCAGCAGTAAGCGTTTGTTGTCGAACATCGTGTATGAGTTTCAGCGTCAGCTACCCCGCGAGCAGGCGCAGGAAGCGGGTTACGGCCTGGCGGCGCTGATCGACGGCCTGTGGCTGCGGGCGGCGTTAAGCGGTAAACCGCTCGACAAAACGCGTGCCGAAACTCTCGCCGACCATTTTATCAGTCAGTATCTGCCACCGACTTCGCAATAATGGAGGAAACCATGTCCCGAATGGCCGAACAGCAGCTTTATATTCACGGCAAGTTTGTCGCCGCCACCAGCGATAAAACTTTCGAGACCATCAACCCTGCCACTGGGGAAGTGCTGGCAACCGTCCAGGCCGCCGGGCGTGAAGACGTCGACCGCGCGGTAAAAAGCGCCCAACAGGGGCAAAAAGTGTGGGCGGCGATGAGCGCGATGGCGCGCTCGCGGATCCTGCGTAAAGCGGTTGATATTCTGCGCGAACGTAACGATGAGCTGGCGCGTCTGGAGACGCTTGATACCGGCAAACCGCTGAGCGAAACCGCCGCCGTCGATATCGTAACCGGCGCCGATGTGCTGGAGTACTACGCCGGATTGATCCCGGCGCTGGAAGGCAGCCAGATCCCGCTGCGCGACAGTTCTTTTGTTTACACCCGCCGCGAGCCGCTTGGCGTAGTCGCCGGTATTGGCGCCTGGAACTACCCGATCCAGATAGCGCTGTGGAAATCGGCCCCGGCGCTGGCCGCCGGTAACGCGATGATCTTTAAACCGAGCGAAGTCACTCCGCTCACCGCGCTGAAGCTGGCGGAAATCTACCGCGAAGCGGGTCTACCGGAAGGGGTCTTCAACGTCCTGCCGGGAATCGGCGCCGAAACCGGCCAGTACCTGACCGAGCATCCGGGTATCGCCAAAATCTCCTTCACCGGCGGTGTCGCCAGCGGCAAAAAAGTCATGGCCAACTCCGCCGCCTCTTCTTTAAAAGAGGTGACCATGGAGTTGGGCGGTAAATCACCGCTGATTATCGCGGAAGATGCCAACCTCGACCTCGCCGCCGATATCGCCATGATGGCCAATTTCTACAGCTCCGGTCAGGTCTGCACCAACGGCACCCGCGTGTTTGTGCCCGCGAAGTTTAAAGCCGAATTTGAACACAAGATCCTGGAGCGCGTGGGCCGTATCCGCGCCGGAGACCTGTTTGCCGACGATACCAATTTCGGCCCGCTGGTCAGCTTCCCGCATCGCCAGAATGTCCTGCGCTATATCGAGAGCGGCAAAAGCGAAGGCGCTCGCCTGCTGTGCGGCGGCGATGTGCTGAAAGGCGAAGGCTTCGATAATGGCGCATGGGTCGCTCCGACGGTCTTCACCGACTGCACCGACGACATGACTATCGTGCGCGAAGAGATCTTCGGACCGGTGATGTCGATTCTCAGCTATGACGACGAAGCGGAAGTGATTCGCCGCGCCAACGCCACCGAGTACGGCCTTGCCGCTGGCGTCGTCACGCCGGATCTGAACCGCGCTCACCGCATCATCCACCAGTTGGAAGCGGGCATTTGCTGGATCAACAGCTGGGGCGAATCGCCGGCGGAAATGCCGGTCGGCGGCTATAAGCACTCCGGCATTGGCCGAGAAAACGGCGTGATGACGCTACAAAGCTACACCCAGGTGAAATCCATCCAGGTTGAGATGGGTCAGTTTCAATCCATATTTTAACCAGGAGGTCATTTTTGCAGTTTGACTACATCATTATTGGCGCCGGCTCCGCCGGCAACGTCCTCGCGACGCGTTTAACGGAAGATCCCAACACCACCGTCCTGCTGCTGGAAGCGGGCGGTCCGGACTATCGTTTTGACTTCCGTACCCAGATGCCCGCCGCGCTGGCTTTCCCGCTACAGGGCAAACGCTATAACTGGGCCTATGAGACCGAACCGGAACCCTATATGAACAACCGCCGCATGGAGTGCGGACGCGGTAAAGGGCTCGGCGGCTCCTCGCTGATTAACGGCATGTGTTATATCCGCGGCAACGCCATGGACCTTGATAACTGGGCCGCCGCGCCGGGGCTGGAACACTGGAGCTACCTGGACTGCCTGCCCTATTACCGGAAAGCGGAAACCCGCGACATCGGCCCTAACGACTATCACGGCGGCGACGGCCCGGTGAGCGTCGCTACGCCGAAACAGAATAATAACCCGCTGTTTCATGCAATGGTGGAAGCCGGCGTGCAGGCGGGCTATCCGCGTACTGACGATCTCAACGGTTATCAGCAGGAAGGGTTTGGCCCGATGGACCGCACCGTGACGCCGCAGGGACGCCGTGCCAGCACCGCCCGCGGCTATCTCGATCAGGCCCGCAGCCGCGCGAACCTGACCATCCGTACCCATGCCATGACCGATCACATTATTTTTGACGGCAAACGCGCCGTTGGCGTCGAGTGGCTGGAAGGCGACAGCAGCGCGCCGTCGAAAGCAATGGCCAATAAAGAAGTGCTGCTCTGCGCCGGCGCCATCGCCTCGCCGCAGATTCTGCAGCGTTCCGGGGTCGGCAATCCGGAACTCCTGCGCCAGTTTGATATTCCGCTGGTCCACGCCCTGCCCGGCGTCGGTGAAAATCTGCAGGACCATCTTGAGATGTACCTGCAGTACGAGTGCAAAGAGCCGGTATCGCTGTACCCGGCGCTACAATGGTGGAATCAGCCGAAAATCGGCGCGGAATGGCTGTTCGGCGGCACCGGGATCGGCGCCAGCAACCAGTTTGAAGCGGGCGGATTTATTCGCAGCCGCGAGGAATTCGCCTGGCCGAATATTCAGTACCACTTCCTGCCGGTGGCGATTAACTACAATGGATCCAATGCGGTTAAAGAGCATGGTTTCCAGTGCCACGTTGGCTCGATGCGTTCACCAAGCCGCGGTCACGTGCGTCTGAAATCGCGCGACCCGCATGCCCATCCGGCAATCCTGTTCAACTATATGTCGAGCGACCAGGACTGGCAGGAGTTCCGCGACGCCATCCGTATTACCCGCGAAATCATGAACCAGCCGGCGCTGGATAAATATCGCGGGCGCGAAATCAGCCCTGGCGTTGAGTGCCAGAGCGATGCGGAGTTAGATGAGTTTGTGCGTAATCACGCCGAGACCGCGTTCCACCCGTGCGGCACCTGTAAGATGGGGTACGACGACATGGCGGTGGTCGACGGCGAAGGCCGCGTCCACGGCATGGAAGGGTTGAGAGTCGTCGACGCGTCGATTATGCCGCAGATTATTACCGGCAACCTGAACGCCACCACTATCATGATTGGCGAGAAGATGGCCGATGCCATTCGCGGGCGTCAGCCGTTACCGCGCAGCACCGCGGCCTACTATGTCGCCGGCGACGCGCCGGTTCGCCGCTAAACGAGCAGATCCCCGGATTGCGCTGCGCTTATCCGGGCTACCAAATAGCACAACTCTGTAGCCCCGGTAAGCGACAGCGCCACCG